>NZ_JAATTW010000068.1:0-15114 GCF_013414205.1 Pseudoalteromonas sp. MIP2626 | reverse complement strand
GCTCTATTGTTAGCGCGTTGCGCTAAAACCTTACATCCCCGACCTAAAGGACGGAGTTTTTCGGCTCAAATGATAAAATAGCCGCACCAACACCTGCACTAGTCCAAAGAGCATTGCGCCTACCTTGCTGCACACTTTGCTTTAATACCACAGCAAAATCGGGCCCTGGGCTTGCTACTGCAAAAAAGTGCGCTACGGCAATCAGTAAAAATTCGTCTAAGTAATTCACACAATATCTCTGCTTAGTTTGGCATATACGCTAATAACAGCGGGTTAGCTGAGTTATTGACTAATGCTTTAATTTCTTTTTGCGCTTTTTTAAATTGGCCGCGCAAATGCGGTTTTAAATGCTGCTTAGAGCGTTTATCATTTTTAAAGTAACTCACTAACGCATGCATAAATACCGTATGGGTTTCGTTCAACGACGCTTCGCGATTTGCATAAGGGTTATAACACGAGCCACAGCCGCCCTTAAACTGATATACCGTATTGCTCATCATTACCCCAAAGCCTAAAAAGCAAGCCAGTGCATCAGCAGCTTGCGCTAAGTAGTCTTTTCCGCCCGGTGGTAATACGCCTACATGATGAATTAAAATAGTCGCTAACGTTCCAGCAAAACTGGCAACTAAGTCTTGTGGCTGGTTTACTTGATTTGGATTAAACGAAATATTAATAGCCTGGCTAGGCGGTACAATTAATTTAGCGCCTTCGCCACGTAGTTGTTGGCTAAATTTAAACTGTGGAAAAACCTGTGGAGTGAGCTGCTGCGGTGCAACTAGTTGAATAGGCCACGCTGTCATACCCGCATAACTACTTACGCGGTTAAATACCTTAGTGGCCATTTCTTCAATACTCGATACCGAGTCGGGAAAGAACTCAACCGTGGGCAAAGTGATTTGCGTATGCTGGGTAAAAAACTCAACATCAAAGTTTTCAACTGCCCATATAAAGGTATCAATTAACCATTGCTGCTCTTGCTCAGCCAGTAATGGTTTGGGCTTAAATAACGCTAACATAGCTTACTCTCGCTCTTGCCCAAGCGCCCATTGCCATGCTTGTGTATTGTATAATGGCACAGTAGATAACGCATGATGATGACTCCCCGTAGACTCTTTAGTCGAGTACGACAAATACAATAAGGTATGTGCTTTAGCATCGTAAATACGACGCACTTTTAATGATTTAAACAAAATACTTTTAGATGATTTAAATACCACTTCCCCAGATTTACTCCGATCAATCTGCTGCAATTGCTCTGCGGTAATAACCCCGGTTTGCCGACACGAAATTGACATATCAGAAGGATCTGAAAAATCTAAATTAGCTTCTATATGGCTAATATGGCACGTTACCCCAGTGACTAAAGGGTCTTGTTGCGAATTTACAATTACATCCTTGGTGGTAAATAACCCAAGGCTTACAGAGGCAACATCATCTGAGCACGCTGTTAAGGTAAGCATACCTGCGAGTAAAAAGCTGACTTTTAAATACTTCATCGTGTTCTCCAACATACTTAAAGAGGGATACGGTTTATTCTTCTATACTAAACGTATTTACAGCTACAAAACACATGTTGTAAAAAATAAACATTGCGCTATATACATTCACCTTTGCCGCACCATAACACTTCTTAATGGCTAATTGTGCAAAACAAAAAGATGCTAATTCAGCATTGTAGGGGTTAGCGGGTAACCTGGTATTTGGTATAATAAGGTTCACACATGTAGTAACTCATAATAGGAACGCCTAAATGCCGCACATTATTATTGAACACTCAGAAGACCTCCCTGTATTACCACAAGTACTTGTAGAAAAAATTCACAACGCCGCTTTCCAAAGTAATTTATTTGATTTAGAAACCATAAAAACACGCGCTATTTCCTATCAGCAATATCTACTTGGCGCAGGCGGGTCGGGGTTTATACATATTGCGGTACACATTTTGGCGGGACGTTCTATTGAGCAAAAACAAATGTTAAGTGAGCAACTACTTGAGTGTTTAAAAACCTATTGCAGAGCATCAGACAGTTTAAGCGTTAATATTTACGATATTGAACATGAGATCTACCGTAAAAATTAATTTATTTTACCCGTCACATTAAATTAGTGAACAATTCTAGTACCAAAAAAACAGCTTAATCACTAATCAAAGTCATAATGTATAGTGACCTATAGGCTATTTCTAACGCGGTTAATTAGCTACTTAATAAGTCAGAATGATCATGTTATTAATAATATAGGTATTAACTTAAAAGCGTTAATAAGTACTCTGTAAAAAATCCCTAACTAGGGATTTTTTATTGCCGTAAAACAATTCTATTTATTATTTTATAATGAAACAGGCAAAAATATACTTAAAGTGTAATTAACACAACATAGAGCTATTCATTAGTTAATGATTGGAATGATTTTTAGTAGGTATATTTAAAATGGTGGCCCCTCCCAGACTCGAACTGGGGACCTAACGATTATGAGTCGTGTGCTCTAACCAACTGAGCTAAGGGGCCAACTTTTTGTATAACTGTAAACAGTTAATTTTTTAAGAAGCGTTTAGTCACATAGCGACTAAAGCGGGGTGCAGTATAAAAAGTTTTTAGAGGCTTGTCACTAGCAAAAGTCTTTATTTTAACAATCAATGGTCTAACTGCTTAAATAGTAATCTTTTTATGGGTATAATATTAAAATTTGCAGAATTTAGGGTTAATACTGGCAGCTAAGTAAAAGTGAAATGGAAGGCTGTATATCGCGTAATTTAAAAATTGGGCTTTAAATAAGCAACTTACAGCTTATATTACGCGACAAACAGAAATGAATTATTTTTTTGCGATAATGTATATTGCATGTATTACTCCAGGGAAGTAACCAAACAACGTAAGTAAAATATTTATCCAAAAATGTAAGCCTAAACCCACCTGTAAAAATACTCCCAGTGGTGGCAGTAAGATTGAAAAAATAATACGTATAATATCCATAAATATTCTCCTTATTTATAAATAAAAAATTTATAAGCAAAAACCCAGCAGAGCTGGGTTTTATAAATACTATACTACTTTGCAACTATCGTTAGTTTATCTACTACATCGCGAACATCTTCTGCATTTTTAGCAATTTTTACTGCAAGCTGTTTTTCAGCATCTGAGTTCACTGTACCGGTAAGAGTAACTACACCGTTGTCAGTATCTACATCAATGTTTGTACCACCAACTTCTGAGTTAAATAAATAACGCGTTGTGATGACTGTGGTAATTTTAGCGTCGGTTAAGCCGCTACCATCATCATCTTTCATGTTGTCATGGCTTTTACTGTTCATGTTTTTCACAACAGTAAGCTGGTTATCAACATCGGTTACACCATCTAAACTCAGTACAAGTTCTTCTGCTAACTCTTTGTCGAGTTCGCTATTAACTTTACCTGTTAGTATAACTTTGCCATTTTTTACATCAGTGTTGATGTCAAAGTTATTGAGGTTAGTGTTCATAAGAAGCACTGTTTCAGCCTTACCATCAATCCAAGCATCTTTACTTTCATTTTCCCAGCTGCTCGCTTGAGCACCCATAGCCGTAGTACCTAAAACTAACGCCGCAATGATAGATTTGTTAAATGTTTTCATAATCTTTCTCCTTTTGATTAAAGACACTTTAACTAATGCCAGCTTTAAGCCAACTTTAATAAACAAGTAAAATCATTAACTTAAGGCGATGTGTAAAATAACTTCACTTTGTATACATCACTTTTTTACCGACTTATCGGTAAAAAGTTCTCAGTAGTGAAAATAAAAGCATGTTCATAGCTTTTAACTTGGGCCCAGGTTAAAGAGTAAAAAACATGCTAAATTTTTAAAGCACTAGAACACATTTAAAAAGTGCTTTGCAGATTCATCAATGCTGAATTTCTATAAAATGCTCTGCACATCAAGCAAGTATAAAAAACAAACAAAAGTATTTAGGCTTTGTTGTTTACTTTATGGCAAAAGTCGCTAAAATACGCCAGCTAAAATATATAAACGTTCTTTTACAACCCAAAGGTAATACCATGCATCCAATGTTAAACATTGCGGTTCGCGCTGCGCGTAACGCAGGCAAAATTATACTTCGTGCAAGTGAAGATTTATCAAAAGTTGAAGTTCAACAAAAAGGCACTAACGATTTAGTGACTAACATTGATAAAGAAGCTGAAGCTATAATTCGCGACACCATTTTACGCTCTTACCCTGATCACTGCATTGTTGGTGAAGAATTAGGCGAGCATAAAGGTAAAGATGCAGATTACCAATGGATTGTTGACCCGCTTGATGGCACAACTAACTTCATCAAGGGTATTCCTCATTTTGCGGTTTCTATCGCACTTAAAGTAAAAGGTCGTTTAGACCAAGCCGTTATTTATGATCCAATTCGTGGTGAGCTTTTCACTGCCTCTCGTGGTCAAGGCGCACAACTTAATAGCAAACGTTTACGCGTTTCTAAAACAGTTGATTTAGGTGGTTCAATCTTAGCTACTGGCTTCCCTTTCAAGCAAAAACAACACCTAGATGCATACACAGAAGCGTTTAAAGCTTTATTCATACATACAGCTGATATCCGTCGTGCGGGCTCTGCTGCGCTAGACATGGCTTATGTTGCTGCTGGACGCGTTGATGGCTTTTTCGAAATTGGTTTAAAACCTTGGGATACTGCTGCAGGCGAGCTATTAGTAAAAGAAGCAGGTGGCATGGTTGTAGATTTTGCTGGCGGCGTAAACTATAACAATAGTGGTAACATTATCTGTGGCGCACCTAAGCTAACTCAAGCAATAATTCGCGAAATTCGCCCTGTATTAACTGAGTCATTACTTCGTTAATAAAAACTGCATGGTTTAAAAAAGGAGCTTAGGCTCCTTTTTTTGTTGTCTGCAAAAAATTATTTATGACGATTAAACTGCTTGTTTTTCTAACCTAGCAACCACACTACTTGGCTTACTACGCCGACATAAAAACAAATGGCTATGAGCAAAGCGCTTTGCTGATTTTTTAGCATTACTTGCCAATGCTGCAACCTGATGGCTATTCTTATAATGGTGTAAATCGGGAGTAACTAAGCCTATTGCCAGTGTTACTAATGGCACAAATTGTGGCTTCCCTTCTCTATTTGCACTCCAATATCCCTTATTTTTAATATGTTCGGAACTAAAAAACACCTGTGATTCTATTTCAAATTGGCGAATAATATGCTCGCACACTGCGGCAGCATTATTATCATCAAATAGCACCATAAAGTCATCGCCGCCAATATGGCCAACAAAACTGTTTGTATTACTACACGCCTGCATCGTAATATTTGCTAATAGTTTAATTACACTATCGCCGCTAGCATAACCAAACAAATCATTAAACTGTTTAAAATGGTTCAAATCTAAATACGCCAATGAAAACGCCTTTTGTGTAGCTAAACGCCGCTCTATGGCATCGTTAAGAGCTAGATTACCGGGTAACATAGTTAATGGGTTAGCGTGCTGCGCATGACGAATTTTTTCATCTGTTATATGTTTTAATATGTCGCGTACTGGCACAATGCCTAAATACTGCTGCCCTCGGGTGATCACTATATGGCGGCGAATATCAAAGTCGCATTCGGTAATTTGCTGACTAACGTTATCTAGCAGCTGGTTTTCATCTACCACTAGCGGTTGCCTGTCCATTACTACAGTGGCCGCACGCTTGTCATACAAAGCATGGCCATAGGCCGCTGCAAACACTTCACTAAGTTGCTCTTTGTGGAGCAAGCCAATTGGCTGACACTGCGAATTAATTACCACTAGGCTGGCAATTGATTTATCTCGTTCAAATAGCGCATGGGCGTCTTTACAACTGGTTTCGCTATCAATAGTTTGCTGCGCTACTGCAAGCCAACCAATAGCCATAGAGTTATTTAACTGGTTTGTATTTGCGGCAAAGCTCAGTGCTTGAATTTGCCTTGCTGAAAGCACATAACTTGGTTTATTACTTGGTCGTTCAAGTAAAAACCCTTGCACATAGTTGATACCCATTCCTTCTAACACAGTTAGCTCTTCTGCTCGCTCAATTCCCTCTGCAATCACTGTCGTATTGGTTACTTTTGCCAGAGCTGTTATTAACTTTAAAAACTCTTTTTTAACCACACTTTTATCGCAATGATCGATAAAATAACGATCGATTTTGACAAAGTCTGGGCATAACTCCGACCATTGCTTTAACCCAGAATACCCCGTACCTAAGTCATCAATTGCAATAGTGAAGCCTAAAGAGCGGTAATGTGCCATGGTTTTTTGTAGTAAAAACTCATCCTCGACTCTTTCTTGCTCTGTTACCTCTATCACCACCCGATGAGCTGCTAAACCAAACTGCTTAATGAGATGCAGTGTTTCGCCTTTAGGATGACTTGGGTCGAGTAACGTTTTAGGACTAACATTTAAAAATAGTTTGCCCTGCAGCTTCAAATGCACAAAGTTCTCAATAGCTTTAGAGCGGCACAGTAGCTCAAGCTCTGAAATAAGACCATATTGATGAGCCACCTGAAACAGTGTATTAGGCATTTCTAAACAGCTATTTTTAGGCCCTCTGCTGAGTGCTTCATAACCGAGAATGGTCTGCCTGCTAATATCAAAAAGCGGCTGAAACAAGGTGGTAATTGTGCCATTTTCTAAAATTTCATTTAATAATTTACGCTGCTTCATTATTGCTAAGCTCTATTACGATTTACTCAAGGTAAAGTAGCAAGCGAATATGACATTTTTATGGTAATCTGCAGGCAATAAAAAACCGCCCAGATGGGCGGTTAATATCGGCTTACAAATCTATTACGGCATAGCGTCTAGATCAGCACCTTCTTTTTCAATCACTTCTGGTATTAAATCTTCTTTACTGACGCCAAGTGCAATAGCAACTGAGCTGGCAACGTAAATAGATGAATAAGTACCAATAAACACACCAAATAACAATGCTGTAGCAAAGCCATGAATGGTTTGACCGCCCCAAATAAACAAGGCAATTAATACTAAAATAGTGGTAATTGACGTTACTAAGGTACGATTAAGCGTTTGTGTTAAAGACATATCGATAATTTCTATCGTGTCATCAATACGCACTTTGCGAAAGTTTTCACGAATACGGTCAGATACTACAATGGTATCGTTTAGTGAGTAACCTATTACCGCTAATATAGCCGCTAATATGGTTAAATCGAACTCTAAACCTAATACCGAAAATAAGCCTACGGTAATAATAACATCGTGAATTAAGCCACTTACAGCGCCTACTGCAAAACGCCATTCAAAGCGAAACGCTACATAAATCAAGATACAAATAAGTGCAGTTAACATGGCCAGGCCACCCTGCTCTTTTAAATCTTCACCTACGCTTGGGCCAACAAACTCAATACGGCGCATTACTACGCTTTCGTCTGCTAGCTTTAGTGCAGCAATAACTTGGTTACCAATAACTTCAGCTTTTACGTCATCGCCGCGCGGCGCTAAACGAACTAAAATTTCTTGGCTTGAACCAAACAATTGTACCGATGCATCTGCAAAACCATTTTCGGCAAGTACATCACGCACCTTTTTAAGATCTGCAGGTTGCGAAAAGCCAACTTCAACGGCAGTACCACCGGTAAAGTCTAAACCAAAGTTTAAGCCTTTAGTAAAAATCGCTATAAATGACGCTAAAATTAATAACGTTGAAAAACCCATTGCCACTTTACGAAGAGACATGAAACGTAGGGTTTTGCTACCCAATTTTAAAATTTGCATGGCTACTCCTTAAATTGAAAGTTTATCAACACGTTTACCGCCGATAAATAAGTTGATAATCGCGCGCGTACCAACAATAGCTGTAAACATTGACGTTAAAATACCAATTGCTAACGTAACCGCAAAGCCTGCAATTGGGCCAGTGCCAACAGCAAACAAAATAACGGCAGCAATTAAGGTGGTGATATTAGCATCAAAAATAGTGCTAAATGCACTGTCATAACCAAAATGAACGGCTTGTTGAGGGCTACGGCCATCGGCCAGCTCTTCACGAATACGTTCAAAAATAAGTACGTTGGCATCAACCGCCATACCTACGGTTAGTACAATACCGGCAATACCTGGCAGAGTAAGCGTTGCGCCTGGAATTAACGACATAACACCAATAATAAGCACTAAGTTAGCAGCAAGCGCAAGGTTAGCAACCATGCCAAAGCCTTTGTAGTAAATAAGCATAAATGCAAGTACGAATGCAAAACCAAGTGCTACCGCGGTCATACCTGCTTCAATGTTTTCTTGGCCCAAGCTTGGCCCTACTGTGCGCTCTTCAACTATTTGAATTGGCGCTACAAGTGCGCCAGCACGTAGTAATAAGCTTAAGTTATGTGCTTCTGCTGGGTTATCAATACCGGTAATACGGAACGAGCGATCAAGGCGTGCTTGAATAGTTGCTACGTTAATAACTTCTTCAACCTTAATAGGCGGAAGCGCTTTACCGTCGGCATCTTTTTTACCTGATGGTTTGTATTCAATAAATACCGTGGCCATGCGCTTACCAATAGCTCGCTTGGTAAAGGCATTCATTTTTGCCCCACCTTTGCTATCTAGCGTAATACTTACTTGCGGGCGTTGGTATTCATCGCTACCTGATTGCGCGCCAGTAATATGGCTACCTTCAAGAATAATACGTTTTTTAAGTACCACAGGGTAACCGTCACGGCTCATGATCATTTCAGTACCCGGTGGGATACGACCTTGAGCAGCAGCGCTAATATCGGCGTTTTCTTCTACTTCGCGAAACTCAAGTGTGGCCGTTGCGCCTAAAATTTCTTTAGCACGAGCAGTATCTTGAATGCCGGGTAGTTGCACAATAATTCGCTCAGCACCTTGGCGCTGTACGTTTGGCTCAGCAACACCAATTTGGTTAATACGGTTACGAATAATCGTTTCGTTTTGCTTGATAGCGTAATCACGAATTTCTTTGAGTTTTTGCTCACTCATAGTCGCATAAAATGCGTTATCGTTACTGCTATCATCTATGTATACATTTAATGGATACTGCGTTTTTAAGAAGCGCTCTGCAGCGTCTTTATCTTCTTCGCTGCGCATTTCTACACGCATACGATCAGAGCCCGCTACACGGCGAACACTGCGATAACGAAGTTTTTCTTCACGTAGGTCGCTACGAAAGTCTTCTTCCATTTGCTCAAGCTGGTTATCAACGGCTGTCGCCATGTCAATTTCCATGGTGAAATGCACACCACCACTTAAGTCTAGGCCTAGCTTCATTGGGTTGCCGCCAACCGCTTTTAACCAAGCTGGTTGCGCTGGAGCCATGTTTATAGCAGAAATGTAATCATCGCTAAGAGAGTTACGCAATAAATCTTGCGCTTTTAGCTGCTCTTCAACGTTTCTAAAGCGAACGAGTATTTGCCCATCTTCGAGTTTCGTTGATTTAACACTAACGTTATGTTTTTTGAGGGTTGCGTTTACTTTGTCTATTACACTGAGATCAACATTAGCACCTTTAGCGCCAGAAACTTGTATAGCCGGATCGCGACCATACAAGTTTGGAGAGGCGTATAAAAGGCCAACGGCTACCACAGCTAAAACAAGTAAATACTTCCAAAGTGGAAACTTGTTTAACACGGGGTCGTCCTTATTATTTTTATAGCGACTTCATTGTGCCTTTTGGCAATACCGCAGTTACGGCTGATTTTTGTACTGTTACTTCTGCTTGCTCGTTTAATGAGATAACAACAAAATCTTTATCATCTGCAATTTTTACTATTTTACCCACTAAACCGCCTTGGGTAAGTACTTCATCACCTTTAGCCATCGCGCTCATTAAGCTTTTATGCTCTTTAACACGCTTAGCTTGCGGGCGATAAATCAAAAAGTAAAAAACCAAACCGAAAATAGCTAACATTATTAGCATTTCCATTCCGCCACCGGCAGATGCAGAACCAGTACTTGCGTGGGCATTCGAAATAAATAAACTCATGATACTTCCTCTTTAATTTTTAAAATTTAATTTGTTATATCTGCAAGCTCTGGCACGTCTTGGCCACGGCGAGCATAAAAATCCTGAACGAACTCATCTAACTTACCTGCGCTAATTGCGTTACGTAAGCCTTCCATAACACGTTGATAATAACGTAAGTTATGAATAGTGTTTAATCGTGCGCCTAAAATTTCGTTACATTTATCAAGGTGATGTAAATAGGCACGTGAGTAGTTTCCACAGGTATGGCAATCACACTCAGGGTCAAGCGGGCCAGTATCTGTTTTATGTACTGCGTTACGTATTTTAACCACACCTGTGGTTATAAATAAATGACCATTACGAGCGTTACGGGTTGGCATAACACAGTCAAACATATCAATACCACGGCGTACCGACTCAACTAAGTCTTCTGGCTTACCTACACCCATTAAATAACGTGGTTTGTCTGCTGGCATTTTGTACGCGCAATGATCAAGAATATTGATCATTTCGTTTTTCGGCTCACCTACCGATAAACCACCTAATGCATAGCCATCAAAGCCTATTTCTTCAAGTCCGGCTTGCGATTGTGCACGTAACTCTGGGTACATACCACCTTGAATAATACCAAACAGTGCAGATGGGTTGTCGCCATGGCCTTCTTTTGAGCGTTTAGCCCAGCGAAGTGACAACTCCATTGAATCTTTAGCTTCTTTTTCGGTAGCAGGGTATGGTGTACATTCGTCAAAAATCATCACGATATCTGAACCCAAGTCGCGCTGTACTTGCATTGATGATTCTGGCGTCATCATAATTTTCTCGCCATTTACTGGGGAGCTAAATAATACGCCTTCTTCGGTAATTTTACGCATAGCACCTAGGCTGAACACCTGGAAGCCACCTGAGTCAGTTAGAATCGGGAAATCCCAATTCATAAACTTATGTAAACCACCGTGTTGCTTAATGATTTCAGTGCCTGGGCGCAGCATTAGGTGAAACGTATTACCTAAACAAACTTGCGCGCCTGTTGCTTTTACTTCATCCGGTGTCATGCCTTTAACAGTACCGTAAGTACCTACAGGCATAAATGCTGGAGTTTCTATTACACCACGGTCAAAAATCAAGCGGCCGCGGCGCGCTTTACCGTCTGTAGTGTCTAATTCAAATTTCATATTGTCCTCAATGTCGGAAAAACAGTCCAACAAGCTATAATTTAACCGCTCAATTCTACCCTTTTTACTGCGTTAATACTATTAACTGCGGTAAATTCAATGCTGATTTAAAAGCAAATAGCCAGCTTAAACAAGTAAATTTTGTGGTGTTTATTTACGGGTTAAAAACATCGCATCGCCATAACTAAAAAAACGATACTGCTGCTCTATGGCGGTGTTATATGCGCCCATAATATTGTTTTGTCCGGCAAAGGCACTTACCAGCATGATAAGCGTTGACTCTGGTAAGTGAAAGTTCGTGATCATGGCATCAACCACATTAAATTGATAACCCGGATAAATAAATATATCGGTATCACCAAAGTAAGTATCTAACTTACCACCGTGTACTTTTGCTGCAGATTCTAGAGAGCGTACAGACGTTGTACCTATGGCAATAACACGCCCACCATTGGCTTTAGTGTTTGCTACAGCAGCAACCACATCATCTGGCACTTCTATGTATTCTGAGTGCATAATGTGCTTATCTACCGTGGCAACACGCACCGGTTGAAACGTCCCTGCTCCCACATGCAGTGTAACAAAAGCCATTTGTACGCCTTTATTTTTTAGCGCGGTCATTAACTTATCGTCAAAATGCAAACCGGCGGTAGGAGCCGCAACCGCTCCAGGCTTTTCGCCGTACACGGTTTGATAACGCTCACGATCAGCCTCGTTATCAGGGCGATCTATATACGGCGGTAATGGCATATGGCCAATATCATTTAATATATCGAGTACGTTTTGGCTATGCTCAAACTCCAGCTCAAATAAGGTATCGTGACGCGCAACCATGGTTGCTTTTGCCTTGCCTTCAAGAATTACTTCGTTGCCTGGCTTTAGCGATTTACTCGCGCGCACATGTGCCAGCACTCTATGCTCATCAAGCACACGCTCTACTAATACTTCAACTTTTCCGCCTGACGCTTTTTGACCAAACATACGGGCAGGTATTACTCGCGTGTTATTAAACACCAACAAGTCATTTTCGTTAACTAATTCAAGCAAATCACTAAATACTTTGTGCTCAACTACACCACTTGGGCCATCTAGGCTCAATAAGCGGCTACTTGTTCTGTCTTGCTTAGGAAAACGAGCAATTAATTCGTCGGGAAGGTCAAAGCTAAAATCAGCCACGCGCATAGTTGGTAATCCACATCATTTAAAGTCGCGCCAAGTGTATATCTATCGCTTATGAAGCTCAAGAAATCAGGTAAATTCTCATTAAATTACACTTGTTTTACTGCATTTATTATCATGCCGTAAATACGCTTGTCCTAAGCGGTAAATATCATTACTCTTACTCTTTTGAATAATCGTGATTTTTTAGGGGTACTCTAAACGTGGTAAATCAGCTTAAATTGCTAATATTAAACGCCAGCAGTGCTGAGCGTGGCACTATTCGAGCCACTTTAGAGAAATTAAATGTTTTTGAATTTATAGAAGTATCTGATAGCCAACAAGCTTTAAAAATATTAAAAAAACAAGCCGTTAATATAATTATTACTGGCCTTGATGTAGGTAAAATTGATGGCTGGCGCTTCTCAAGAATGATCCGCTCGGGCTTATTAAATACCCCTAAAAATACCCCAATCTTACTTATTCCCCCTATTTATTGTGAACGAATAGCTGAAACTACTGCCCGCAGCTACGGTATTGATGCAGTATTACCTTTTGAGCGCCAAGACATGCTGCCGCAAGTGCTGGCAAGTGTGCTCGCTAACCATTTAGAAAAAAGCAGTCGTTTAAACCTCTTACTGTTAGAGCCGACTAACACTAAAGCCAATGAAATCAGCAAGCCGTTACTGCTAAACTTTTCGATTACCCATGTTACCTCGAGCCAAGCCGCGCTTAATGCTTATAACCAGCAACAATTTGCAATTGTTTTACTTGATGCAACCGGTGCAAGAGCAGAAGAGTCGAGCGTGCTAGTATCTGAAATTTTACAACATAATCCTATGCAAGCAATTGTAACTATTATAGATAGTGATGATGCAGATTATGCGGAGCAGCTTTTACTTTCGGGTGTCACCGACTTTATACGTGCCCCATACGATCCGCCATTTTTAAATAAAGTATGCGACCATGCAGCGCGTCGCGAAGACTTTATGGTGAGCTACGCTGAATTTGCTAACAAAGTAGAGCAACTGAGCATAAGCGAAGTGCGATACCGAGATTTATTTTCTGCGCATCAACGTATTTTATTGCATTTAAATACTGTCGTTCTAGAACTTGATCAGCAAGGGCTTATTCGCTTTATCAACCCAGCGTGGGAAGCATTAAGTGGCTTTGGTGTTAAATCGACACTACAACAGCAATTAACTAATTTTTGTATTGCTGAATGCCAAGTAAAACTACAAGCAACAATAGACGACATTCTTTGTGGTGGTGAGTACAAACAACAAGTTGAAATAAGGCTACAACATAAAAATGGCAGCCAAATTTGGGTTGAATGTCGGCTACAGCTCATACAAAACAGCCATAATAACGCCACTATTACCGCCACAATCGACAATATTCATGAACGAAAACAAGCGGAACTGCAGCTGCGCCATTTAGCACTTCACGATACGCTTACTGGCCTGCATAATCGCTATTACTTTGACCAACAGCTGAATCGTATTTGCCAACCTCAGCACACGCATTCTGATATTGAGCACGCGCTTATTTATATCGATTTAGATCACTTTAAAATAATTAACGACAGTAAAGGCCATCAACAAGGCGATATTGTTTTAAAAGAAGTAGCGCAATTATTTATAACAAACATAAGTACCGAGCATTTAGTGTGTAGAGTTGGCGGCGACGAATTTGCTGTGATCCTCAAACATACCAACTTGCTTGACGCGCATTTAATTGCCGAAGGTATATGTAACGCAATTGAACAAAATCAATTTAAATCTGAGGAGCAAATATACTCAATCAGTTGCTCAATTGGTTTAACTCAAATTACCGAAAAGAATTGCGACCCGAGCGAATGTTTAAAACAAGCTGATATTGCCCTGTATATCGCTAAAAATTTAGGTCGTAATTTAGTACATTGCTATGCAAAACAAGATGCCCATAACAATACGCTACAAACGGGTTTAGAGTGGGGTCATGGTATTCGCCAAGCGCTACAACAAGACAGCATTGAACTGCATTACCAACCAATTTGGGATTTTAGGCGCAATGAAGTTGCTTACTTTGAGGTGCTGCTGCGCTTAAAAATAAATGATGAACTAGTTTTTCCTAATCAATTTATTCCTTCATTAGAAATGCTAAACGATACTTTTTTAATGGATCAATGCGTTATTCGTAACACAATTGCTAATGTTGCCCTCTACCCAGAACTTAACCAAGTAGCTATAAATCTCTCTGCGCAGTCATTTTTAGATGAGCGTTTAGTGCCATTAATAGAGTCAAATTTAGCAAAGTATCAGGTTTTACCAACACAAATAATTTTTGAAATTACCGAATCTGCCAGCATTAACAACTTAGCAGCTACGCGTAAAATGATTGAAAAACTCAATATTTTAGGCTGCCACTTTTCGATTGACGATTTTGGCACCGGCTTCAGTACTTTTAACTACTTGAAACAACTGCCAGCACAGCATGTAAAAATTGATGGCTCGTTTGTTTGCGATATGCTCAACGACCCTATTGATTTAGCACTAGTAAAGGCCATTAACGACATTAGTCATTCACTCGATAAGCGCTCTGTGGCTGAGTATGTAGAAACCGAAGAAGTATTTTTTGCATTAAAAGAAATTGGCGTTGACTACGGCCAAGGCTATTTTATAGCTCGCCCTATGCCTATTAAAGGTGTTAAAAGTGAACTTGAAAAGATTTTAAAAAATAAAACGTTTTACCAACAACTACCTAACCTGAATCTCGTTTAAGAAAATTGAACTAAATGCCTGTTCCGAGATCCGATCTTTCGACCAAGAACGATTGGAT
>NZ_JAATTW010000067.1:0-15630 GCF_013414205.1 Pseudoalteromonas sp. MIP2626 | reverse complement strand
TCGCTTTAGCATTTACTATGATGTGGCTACCAATGTGGGCTGATTGATATATGTACTACAAAGATCAACAGCCCCTAATAAACTTAATTTTTGATTAGCAGTAATAAGTTGTTGCTGGGCTAGTTGCAGCTTTTTTTTGTAATCTATATTTTTTAATGCGTTGGCAATTATTTCGCCCACTAATTTTATTCTGATCAGATCAATGTGTGTCCATGCGCGCTTAAAATTAACACAGTCACAGCCTATAAAACCAATAAGCTCTTTATCAAAAAGGAGCCCTATGCATAAAACAGATTGTATTTTTTGTATCTGAAACTCAACTTTTTCAGCGTTTGCTGCTTGAGGTAATTTTAAAACATCGTTTACCTGAAACAAATGCGTAGCGTTCATTACTTCAAAAAAGTAGGGTAGCTCGGTTTTTGGCACATTTTGTAATCTTTGTTTGAAAGGTTCAATGCCTTCATTCACCCATTCGTGGGTGTTAGTAATGGTTTCGTTGTCGGTATTAAATTCAAATAAATAACTGCGATCGGCAGCAAATGCAGTGCCAATGGCTTTTAACGCAAAATTAATATGCAAATCTATATCATCATTTTGTATGTCGATTAAGTCTGTTGATATTTCAGAAATAACCCGATCAAAATTATAGAGCTCAATTACATCGCTTTTTAAAGGCTCTAAACACAACATAGAAACAGAATCAGATAATTGGGTAAGGGCGATATTTAACGGTATGCTTTGTTGTTGTTTTTTTAGCTGTATATTAGCGCTAGTTTTTGAATCGAATAATGACTCAATAGCAATATGTTTATTATTATGCACGCTCAGGAGGGTGACAGCATTAAATGCAGTGCTATCTAAATTGTCGCAATGCTTTAAATCAAATAAAGTTTGCGCCGCAGTATTAACACAATAAGTATTATTTTTATTGTCGTATAATAAAATAGCTAAACTGAGTTTATTTAAAACCTGCCACAATTTTAGTATTGAGTCATCACTCACTTGTTTCTCCAAGCTAAACATTAAACGTTATTATTTTTATAATATATTGTTATTTTTATACCTTTTTAAATACTTTTAGTACAGAAGTTTCTATTTTCCCAATTTTTTAGTGCGTTTATTAGGTTTACGTATTATAATTGATACTGTATATCATTACGTATTCCCCGTTGAGCTTTTTCGAAGCTTACTTTGTTTTAAGTATAGGTACTTAAGTATTTCATGACCGAAATAACGACACATAAAGCTTCCCGTCGCCGTTTATTAATTGCTTTGGCGATCACCTGCTCTTTTATGGTTATTCAATTAATAGGCGCATATTACGCCAACTCACTAGCAGTATTAGCCGATGCAGGGCACTTGTTTGTTCATAACAGCTCTTTATTTATTGCTTTAATTGCCTCGAGCTTGGCGATTCACTTTGCTAAAACCTATAACGATGGCTATCAGCGTGCTGAGTTAGTAGGAGGCCTTATAAATGGCTTTTTATATTTAGCAATTAGCTTGGTTATATTGTATGAAGGTGGCGAGCGTTTTATGCACCATCATGAAGGCAACGAGCTTGAAATAAATAGCTTTTTAATGTCGGCCATTGCCGCGCTTGGTTTTTTGTTTCATGGTGCCGCTGCTTGGGTGTTATATAAAGGCCGTAAAGCAAGTATTAATGTATATGCGGTGTTTTTACACTCGTTTTTTGACATTATATCTACTATTTCTACTTTTATAGCCGGAGTGTTAATTTACCTGACTGGTTGGGATATTATCGATATTTTATCGAGCATGTTAATTGCTTCATTCGTTTTATTCACCGGTATTAAGGTTATTATAAGTTGCGTTAAAGGGCTGTACATAAATAAAGATAAACTCCCTAAAGTAGCTAAAGTTGAGCAAGCAATTACCACAATTCAGCATGTAAAAAATGTGCATAATGTAACTGTAGTACGAAAAGATAAAACGGTAATAGTGGGTGCGCATATAGTGCTAAAAAAACACTGCACCATTGAAAAACACGATAAAGCATGTCGCTTAAAGGTCGAAAACCTGTTGCGTTCAAAATTTAATGTAACAAATAGTGTGTTACAAATTGAAAGTAGTTGCAGTAGTGTTAATTAAACTTGGCAAATTGCAGCATATGACTTAGTTTAAGCTATATGTAAATAATAGCTGTTGTAGGAACAAATTGAATCAACAGCAATTTTTTGGAATCTAATTATGCCTTTACTAGCAAGTAAGCATCGCTACTTTAACTTTATTGTGTCGTGTTTATTTGGTATTACCGCTGCTTTTGTAAATACCCTCCCAATCTTATTTATTAATAGTTCTGAGTTTTTATTAGGGCAATTTTTTGTTCTTTTAAGCTTATTATTATTTGGCTGGCGCTATTCGTTAGTTGTGTTTACTTTAAGCACCCTAGGCATATTTTATCGTTGGGGGCATGCTTGGCCTTCAATCGTTTTTGGTTTAGAAATACTATGGGTGTACTTTTTTTGTCTGCGCTATTCTAGGCCTTTATTTTTTAGAGGAATGCTGTTTTGGCTTGTAGTAGCAATGCCATTACTGTGGGGGTTTGGGCATTACTTTCTTAATATTAGCTTTTTACCTTTGGTTACTGCGCTTGCTAAATATTGTTTAAATGCCGCCATTTATTTATGCGTAATTGATTTATTTAGTTTCTTTTTTAATCGCCATTCTTGGTCTCGCCATTATGGTTCTTTGTATAAAATCCTTAATTATATTGTAACTTTGCTCGTTATTTTAGTGGTAGTGCTTACTTCAATTGTGCTTATTAATAACCATTACTCTAGGGTTGAATACGAAATAAACGCACAACTAAACGAAAAGTCCCAACAAATAGCGCAAAGCCTAGATTTATATTTAGAAAACCATCGCAAAGCAGTAATACTGACCGCACAAAATATTAGCGTAGGGCATAGCCCACAAAGTGCTATTGAGCTTTTAGGGAAGTTATATCCTGGGTTTATAACTGCTATAAGTACCGATGAACTTGCCAACGTAAATTACTTTTATCCCACAACGTCAAAAACACAGCAGTTAAAAGGTAAGGCTGTTGCTAATGTTGCTGATCGCGATTATTTTTACCAAGCAATTGATTCTCAAAATGGATTTATTTCTGGTATTTTTAAAGGAAGAGGGTTTGGACAGCAATCAATAGTGGCAATATCGGCCCCTGTTTATAATAACCAGCAGTTTAAGGGGGTAGTAGAGGGCTCATTGTTATTTGAAAACTTTAGTGATTTACAACCTACCTTATTTAAGCGCCAAGCCGACTTAATTATATTAGATAAAAGCAATCAGGTAGTATTTTCAACCTTAAATGACTTTAAGCAGATGCAAACCCTTAGCAAACAAGATGTAGTTGCGCTGCAAAGCCTTAAACAAACAAGCGCATTTACAGCAACAAACGCGCAGCAATATTACTCAAAAGACACTACATCGGCATTAAATCATTGGCGTATTTTCACATTAATGAATAAAAAGTATGCCAATAATGTTGCAGCCCAAGCGTGGGGGCAATCTCTGGTGTTGATCTTATTTATAATTGTACTAACCAGTGTTTTTATTACGCAGCTAAGTAAGTGGTTAGTAACGCCGATAATAAAGTTAACCGAGCAAATAGATAACTTCGAAACCGATGAACAAACAGTAGGGTTAGTTTCGCATACTAATACCTGGTACGAGGTTGAAAAGTTACAACAACAGTTTGCAAGTTTAGCCCTTAAGATGACTAATAACTTTAATAAGTTACGCACCGCAAACAGTAAAAATGAAGCGTTGAATAATCAGCTTAAAAACTTTAATTTAAAGCTTGAGCAACAAGTAAAAGATAAAACAGAAGAGCTAATTAAAGCTGTAGGGGTTGCTAATAAAGCAAATAAAACTAAGTCATTATTTTTGGCCAATATGAGTCACGAAATTCGCACTCCGCTTAATGGTATTTTGGGCATGACTCAGTTGCTAATAAAAAATTCTAAAATTGCTGCCGATGAACAAAATGAGCTGCAAATGATCCAACAAAGTGCCCATAACTTACTGCTTATTTTAAATGAGATACTCGACTTTTCTAAAATAGAAGCTAATGCGTTAAAGTTAGATGTGCAACCAACTGAAATTAAAAAACTAATACGCCAATTAGCCACTGTTTTTGATAACTCGGGATTAAGCGCTAACGTTACATTTAAGCTAACTATTGCTCCAGAATTACCGCCATTTATAGCGTTAGACTCACTACGCTTTTCTCAAGTTATCAACAATATACTCAGTAATGCGGGTAAATTTACTGACACTGGTTTAATTTCTATGGATTGCTTTGTAGAGGATGATTGTTTGTTCATTAAAATTACCGATACTGGTATTGGTATTTCTGCGCTGCAACAACAAAATTTATTTATAGAATTTACACAAGCTGATGTTTCCACTACCCGAAAATATGGCGGCACTGGGCTTGGGCTAACAATTAGTAAACGATTAATTGAGCTGATGGGCGGCTCGCTTACCCTGCGCAGTGAAGAAGGGGTAGGAAGCTGTTTTAAAATAAAAATCCCACTCATTCTAAGCCAGGCTCCAGTTAAGGAGATAGCCGACAGTTCTGTTCCTGATTTAGCAGCAAAACGTATTTTAATCGTAGAGGATAATCCAATTAATCAAATAGTAATCACCAAAATGATGATTGCAACGGGATGCGAGATAAAAACGGCAAACGATGGCCTTGAAGCGTTACATTGCTTAGAAAGCTACCCCGCAGATTTGATTTTAATGGATTGCCAAATGCCCAATATGGATGGCTATCAATGCACACAAAAAATACGCAAAATGCCAAATGATTGTAAAAACGTATTAATTTTAGCTATTACTGCCAATGCGTTTGCCGAAGATAAAGAAAAATGCTTAAACGCCGGTATGAATGACTTTATAGCCAAACCCATCAATAAAAATGAGTTGTATCAGTGTATTAATAACTTATTTAAGCCTAGTTGAACAATACTAACAGCGAGCAGAGTAGCTTTGTTTTGGTGTTCGTATTAGAGTGAGCTAGTTACAAGCAGTTAACACTAAACAGGACAGTGGAGGAAGTATGAGCAAAATGAGTAATGTGGATGCTTTACGCAGTGTGTTATTAATTATTGATATACAAACGAAACTTGAGCCAGCCATAGCTGACTTTAGCGCTATTTTAAAGTGCTCATTACAGTTATCGCAAGCCAGCTTAGTGCACAAAATACCGACCCTTATTACAGAGCAATATAAAAAAGGTTTGGGCGCAACCAATCAAACCTTACAGGATGCTTTGCCACAAGCAGATTATTTTCATAAAACCCACTTTAGTGCCTGTGCAGAGCCCAGGTTTTTAGCGCAACTCGCTAAGTATACTCGCCCGCAAGTCGTGGTTATTGGTACCGAAGCGCATGTTTGTGTGTTGCAAACATGCTTAGATTTATTGCAGTACGGTTATGAGGTGATCATTGCAGTTGATGCGATAGGTTCACGTAACGACAACCACAAAATAATTGCTACTGAGCAACTACGCCAAGCAGGTGCGATCATTTCCAGTACCGAGAGCATTATTTTTCAATGGACCAAGCAAGCAGCAACACCTAACTTTAAAAAAATATTACCTATTATTAAATAGCCGGCTTTGCTTGTACATAAACTTATTAGCTTGTTGGGTAAATAACAATTCAATTAGGTCAATATATTTAAATAATGTAATTAACTCGTCTACTTTGTTAAGTTAAGTGTAATATTTCAGCATTTTTTTGCTTGTTAGGGGTAACCGATGAACTTTTTTAAACTTTAATACGTATTACCTCGCTTAATTTTTATTAAAAAACTTAATTTAAGGCTACTATGTCTAGTGTTGCGCGTTTATTTACGATTATTTTTAGCCTTTTATTTATAGAATCAATAGGTGTTGGTTTATATTTTGGCACATTGAGCGAGGCCTTTATTGTTGGCTTACCGCTTTGCTTATTACCAATTTGGCTATTAAAAACCCAACCTAATAATGCTTTAACGCCTCACGTAGTCGCTGCAGCCATTATGATGTTTTCTTTTTTACATATTCAACAAACCTATGGTTTGATTGAAGTGCATTTTGAAATATTTATTTTAATGGCGGTGTTAATTATGTTTGTGCAATGGCGTGTTTTTATAACTGCTATTGTGTTTGTTGCTGTACATCACTTATCGTTTTATTACCTACAAACTCAAAACACAGGTTTTTACGTGTTTGATCCAGATAGGCTTGCCTTTACAACAGTGCTAATACACGCAGGTTATGCCATTGTTGAAGTGTTTGTTGCAGGCTATATTGCTAAAACATTGCAGCGCGAACGTAGTGCCGGGCTATCGCTAAGCTCAGCGACAGAGCAAATAATGCAAGACCCTAATCATATTAAACTTTCTTTACGTGCTGATGATCAAAAAAGCCAAGCGGTAGCCGGCTTTAATACCTTATTAGAGTATTTGTCAGATGTAATTAAACAAGTAAAAACTCAATCAGAGTCATTAAAGGTAAGCTCACAAGAGCTGATCCAAGTGCACGACGAGTTAACCGAAGGTGCAGATCAGCGCACCCAACAAACCGACGATATTGCAAGTTCTGGTGCGCAAGTTGCTCATGGCTTTAAACTTGTTGAGCAAGAAAGTGAAGTATTAAAACACCAAGTAGATAATATTACTCAAGCTGCGACCAATGCCTTGCAAGAAGTGTCACAAACAGACAGTAAAAGTAGAGAGCTATTAACACTACTTAATCATACGGAAGAGCAAATAAATCATCTTGTTGGCGCAGGCGACGTAATATCGGGTTTACTTAATGAAATATCAGGAATAGCAGATCAAACTAACTTACTGGCTTTAAATGCCGCAATTGAAGCTGCTAGAGCCGGAGAGCATGGTCGTGGCTTTGCTGTTGTCGCATCAGAAGTGCGCTCACTTGCTACTAATAGCCAAGCAACTACGGCTAAAATAGCCGCTACCTTAAAAGACTTGGTTAGCAATAGCCGCACATCTACTCAGTCTATGAGCCAATGTGTTGATTTTGTAGTCGACTTAACAAAAATAAGCACCACGATGAAAGAAAACATTTCATCTATGAGTGAACAAATTAAAGCGGTATCAAGCAGTACTAGCTCAGTGGCTCAAGTAGTTGCCGAGCAAGCGGGTAATACGGCGCAAATAGCACTAAGCACAGACAAAATGCGCCAAAACCAATACCAAGACACAAAAATAGTTAAGCAGTTAACAGCTAAAGTACAGTTAATTGACGTAAGTATTGATGTATTAGAGCAAAGTATTGCAAAATTTAAGTAAGTCGAATTACTTTATTGTAGGGGTTGTTGCCGCGTGGTTTATACTGGTTGTGACTGGGCTGGTGTACTTTCAGCTTGGGCAACTAAAGCCGTTTGATGAATCGCAAATGCTAAAGCAACAAAATTGGTTTGAGCAATTTAAACAACAGTTAGTGGTTAGTAATACCGTGGCATCGCTTGTTATTATTACAGAGCAAAATTGCGGTTGTACTAAGCAAGCACAAGCGCACATTACGACGTTGCAAGCATTTGCAAAAAGTAAAGGACTTGCCGTGCAAGAGTTGCAACTTACACAACAACTTAAGCAAGCCATTCCAGCAACCCCTGCTGCTGTAATTATTGATAAAAATGGGGACTTTGTTTATGCCGGGCCGCTATCCGAAGGACTAGCGTGCTCGCAAGGAAGCGGTTTTGTAGAAACTGTTATTAGTAACTTAACAGCTGGGTTTAATTCACAGTTATTAATTGCTGACACTAAAGGCTGCTATTGCGTTACGAGTACATAGGCAAAGCTTTTATTTATATAGAATAATCAATTGCAAATGAGAGTGGTTAGCATTAACATGCGTTCACTGTATTATTGTTAGTTATCTCTCATGAAATTTACTCTTTTATCTATCGCAATCTCATCAATTATATTTAATTCTGCCAGTGTATTTGCCGCCGAAGAAGCTGAACAATCAACAACAGCACCGCCCTCAACAATACCGCTCAATAGCGCAACGGCTCAGAATAATATTGAAAAAATAGAAGTAGTAGGCCGTGCTTTTTCGTTATATAGGCCAACCGAGTCAGCATTTGGTACCCGTACAGATACCCCCTTAGAAAAAATACCTCAATCGATTCAAATATTACCGCAAGCGTTAATTAGTGACCAAGCAGCACGTCAAATTACTGATTTATATAGTAACATTGCAGGCGTTAATGGCTTTAGCTATTCGGGCGTAACATTTAGAGGCTTTCGTCAAGACGAAATTTTATACGATGGTGTAAAAGGTGACCCTTTTAATGGTTTTGCCGTACCGCAGTTATTTAATATTGAGCAAGTAGCAGTGCTTAAAGGCCCAAGTGGCGCGGTTTATGGTAGTGGTAATCCAGGTGGCATTATTAACTACATGACTAAAAAACCACAATATATTGCTAAAACTACAGTAGAACTAGAGCTTGGCAATGATGACTTTTTTAGTGGTGCTTTTGAATCTACAGGCAGTGTAAACAACGAGCAAACACAAGCCTACAGAGTGGGCGTGTATAAAGAAAGCCAAAATCCGTTTAGGTATAACACCGGCGAAGACAACACCATTATCGATTTAGGTTATCGCTTTGACTTTGATAATGCGTCAAATTTAGTGCTGCAATACACTAATATAGATCAAGACTTAGCAGGAGCCCGTTTACGTGGCGTACCTGTAGATGATAACGGCGACTTTATTGCTAATCGTGAGTGGAACCATAACGAAGCAAGCGATTATCAAAAAGTGTCAGCTGATGTGTATCAGGCAACCTATAAAAATGAGTTAAATGATATATTTAGTACAGATGTAACAGCGCGTTACTTTACTAATACCGAACAGCAAAACTATCACGAACCGCGGGGCTTGTTAGATACCGATAATGACGGTGTAGTTGATTGGAGTGAACGTGAATTTAGAGATCAAGCGCGCGAAAACCAAGGTTTGAGTTTAACTGCTAATTTAATAGCACAAACAACGATTGCGAATATGGAGCATGTGTTTTTAGTAGGCGCAGATTATTATGCTGCTAAATTTGATGCTATATACCGCACCGCCAAACAAGCAAGTAAAGGCGGACCAGTACCTGGACTATCGTTAATCAATCCGCAATATGGTTTAACATCGGGCGCCGATTACGACTTACAAAGTATAACCCCACGATTTGTTAGTACTGAATCTAAAAGGCTCGGGGTTTATTTGCAAGATCAACTAGATATTACCGAAAAGTGGAATATAACAGCGGGGCTACGCTACGATCACTTTGAAGATACTGATCAGATCAGCAATACTGAGTTTTCAGATAGTGATGTTACGGTGCGTATTGGCACCAGTTATAATATTAACGATACGTTTTTTCCATATGCGCTTTATGGTACAGGCTTTTTGCCGCAAGATGCGGCAAGCCAATCTGAGTTAGTAGGTGGGCCATTCTCCCCAGAAAATAGCTATATTACAGAGTTAGGCTTGCGCACTAAATTATTTGATGACTCCTTGGCGATTAATATCGCGACCTATCAAATTGTGCGTAAAAATATTTTGCAAACAAGCTTACTACAAAATGATTCGGGTATTGACCAGCTAGAATCGCTAGGTGAAGTGCAAAGCGATGGCTTTGAGCTTGAGGTGGTTGGCGACATAACCGATAGCTGGGTAGTAACGGCCAGTTACGCGTATAACGATACCCGTATAAACGAGCAAAGCGAAGGCTTTTCAGCGCAAGCTGCTGGTTCTGATAAGTTTGCCAATGCCCCCCAAAATACTGCAGGCATATGGACTCGCTATGACCTACCCAGCATTAACTCATCTATTGCTGCTGGCCTTGATTATGTTGATCAGCAAGTAAGTTTAGATGGCACCCATGTAAAGCCCTATACCATTTACAATATGGCCTGGAAAACTCAGTTAGAAAACTGGACGTGGCAAGTATCAATTAAAAATGTGTTTGATAAAGAGTACGCATCAAGCGGCTTTATAAATCGCACTGGGCATTTTCCGGGTGAGCCAAGACGTGTTTACTTATCGGCTAAATATCAGTTTTAATACTTAAGCTGATGTGAAATTAAAAGCCCTCGTTTATGGATAATGAGCAGAGGGCTTTTAATAATAAAAGTATTGAGCCTAAATAGTTGCTATGCCATATAGCCCTAACAGCACAAAAACACTGGCTGCAATAATTCGTACTTTATTTAAAGGAATGCGTTTTAGTAGCGCATTACCTGCATAAATAACCGGTACGTTGGCAATTAACATGCCCACAGTTGTACCAATAGTAACCCACAACACCGATTGATATTGTGCGCCAAGTAGCACAGTGGCTATTTGTGTTTTATCGCCAATTTCAGCAATAAAAAACAATACAAAAGCGACTAAAAATGCGCCATAGCGATCGTATTTATGGCTCACGGCTTCATCTTTATCAGGGATCAGCAGCCAAAGGCCAACCACAATAAAACTAATATTCACAACCCAAGGTAGGTACTCAATAGCAAAATTACCACTAAGCCAATCTCCAAACCAAGCAGATAAGCCATGATTAATAATAGTTGCGACTAATACACCTAAAATGAGTGCAATTTTATTATGAAAACGAGCAGCGAGCAGTAACGATAAAAGCTGAGTTTTATCGCCTATTTCCGCAAGGGCAACAGTGACGGTTGAGGTTAAAAATATTTCCATTACAACTACTTACAGGCGGGAATACTAAACCAAGGCAAATAGCTATCTCCCGCCTTGAGGATAGTTATCTACCTAGGTCTCGCCGATAATGCTTGCTACAACATTACAAACTTACCACGCACGTGAGGTGCAATTATGTTGATAAGTTTACTTGTGACACCAATAATATTAAAGCGTGGTTATTGTAGCGATATACAAGGCTATAATTACTCACTTTTCCAACACGATTGATATTACTAAGCGGGCTACTCCCCTAAGAGACGCGCATTATTCCACAAACCTTTTAGATAGTAAATCGTGAACCATAGATTAAGCGCTATAAGTAATTAAAACGAATAGCTTAAGCGTACAGGTGCTCAGTGGTTGTTTTAAAAATTGAATACAGGGCCTCAACGGACATACAATTTTGGAACATATACTTTTTTAAACAGTCGCTGATTATTTTAACCTGTGTAGCACTGCTTAAAATAAGTGATCGGCGCCATATAACTTGAGAATCTCAGCCATGTAATAAGATTTCAAAACAATAACTTAGCTTGTGTTCTTTATCGGTACTGCGCCTCTTAAATTGAGAATTATTTATAGCTAAAAACTGCCCCAACACAAATTCTCATCCAGCCAAAAAGTTCTCATTCTGCCTTGCAGATTCTCATTCTGCCACTGAAGAACTCTGACTTGATTTTAATGAGCACATAATTAAGTAGATTCTGTATTCGGTAAATTAGTGGCGAACACTATACGCTAATATTTACTTAGTAAAAGTGTAGTAAATCGATTAGAAAATGGATTTTTAGGATAAAGAGAAATGAAGCCATTTAAGTGAAAGTTAAAATGCAGATATGCGAAGCTTCATTTGTAATGTTGAGTTAATTCAAATTTGGTTTGATTTAGGTTTAGTTATGGATGAAGTTACTAAACCTTTATTAAAAAAGGGAAAGTTAAACTTATTGATATTCAGTCGATTAGTTTTAGTGAACTGCCGGTATTGTTATTAATAAAGCATAGACCGAGAACATGTCTCGGCCTAAAAATTAAAGTTGAAATTACAAAGTACTAAATGTCGAGTGATAGCTGTTTGTTTTGCGTTTTCGCCAACTTCAAAGTATCACAATTAAGTATACGTTTTGAATTATTGCCATGAATGTAAACGGGCCTGAGCTTACCGGTATTAATCAACCTCATTAGTTCTACCTTTGGTATACCGGTGACTTCAGCTACGTTTGCAACGGACATCGTTTTATCTCTTATAAGTTGAGTATGTAATTTACAAAAGGTATCGAATGCTTCAGGCAAAACGTGTATGGAATGCATTAAGTCTAATGAAGGTTTGTATGTTATTGATAATTCTTTATTTTTAGCAGCTATCAGTACATCAGTTATACAGATATTATGAAGAGCCATAAAGCGACGTAGCTCAGAAAGGGGGACGTAATCTTTATTGTGGCTGAACTCGGCTAAAAAGGTATAAACACCTGATATTTCAACGCGAGTATCTGTTCTTAAGGCCTTTTTTGAATCAGTTCTTATCAATCCAACTTCGACTAAAAGAGCGATTTGTTTAAAGGTTATCCCAATTATAGAGGAGGCTGTTTGAGCTTCAAACCAAAGCTGAGTTATGGGAGCTTTTGAACGAATATACTCGCTATTATACATTTCATATAGTGTGGATAATGACCCCCATTCACATAGCAAATTCTGAACAATAATTTCAATTTTGTGAAACTCAATGTTCAACGGTAGATCTGTTGGTACACGTTTAGCCCTTTCACTTAAGAATACTCTAGCACTATCTGGGTTATTAAGAATATCAGCCGCTCTATTTAATAATGTGGAGGTAATCTCCTTTGGTGGGAAACTCGTTCGTGTATTACTATCGTCAACTATCACTTTAGCTATGAGGTATGCATCGTGGACTTGTTCAGGTGATTTTAATTGATTATTCAATGGCATATGCGTTAAGCGTAAGCCGCACAAAGGTGATGTGCAGCGGCCATTTAGAAGATTAATGGTAAATTGCAGCGGTGAATTGCAATGAGGGCATTCGGATAACAGGGCACACTCATGAATAATACAGTGTCGTAAAAATGGATTTTGCCACTGGGCCCTAAAATACCCATATTGGTTAACACAATCTGGACAAACTTGTGGCGTTAGCAATCTCGCATGTGTCCAGCACTTTATCTTTAATGATGATAAAGTGCGAGTTATAGGAATAAGGTGATCAAGGAGTCCGTTCTTTGTTGATCTACCTTTGATGATACTGGTTAGCATAGCCTTATTGAGTACGCGAGATTCTGATTGTATGCCATTTCTTTTAAGTAAACGAAGTACATAACCAATACCTGACTCCGCTTCATAGTAAGAGGGTTTTATTGGGAAACGCATTAGCATAACCCCGAATAGAACTGACTTCTAAGGTTTTTATCTTGCTCATTTAGATATGCATCTAATTGTTTTTTTGTTAAAAGTTCATAATCAAATGGATTGACAGCCCCAATTGCATATTTCTCAAAGTTTTCAAATAAGGCTTCTATAAGCTGATCATAGTTTTTTGCATTTCGTGTGTTATTACGTAAAAATAAATCGCGCATTGTACTCATGGTGTGCTCACTGTACGCAAGGTAAATACGATCAAGTAGCTCACTGTGCTCATCCTTTGTTAAATTTGGCAACCCAACTTGTTGAATGAACCAATTACAACAGGCAATCCAGTTTTTCGTTTTAGGAAGGATTGGCTTAATTTCAATGGGGCGCATTTGTCGACGAGACATCTGCTCGTCATCGTCAAATTTACCGGCGGTTCTACCAAATGTAATAAGGCGCTTAGCACTGCTTGTACCGGCGAAAATAATCGAACAACGGATCTTGTTGCTATCGATCAGATAGCAAAAATATTTAATAATTCGTTGAAACTCTATCCCATCATAACTTGAGGCAATATTCTGAATTTCATCAAGAATGATTAGCTCCACTTCTAGGCCTTTGAGAAGTGAGATAAGTTGGGCATCCAATTCAGCTGCAGTAGTGCGAGAATTTTGTGTTGTTCCGTCTAGCTCTGAAATTAAAAATCGAGTTATCTCTGCAGTACTTTTTTTAAACTCCTTAAAAGCGACATAAAAGATTGGTTTTGTCGTTTTTTCTGGCTTAGTAACAGGTAAAAACTGAGCGTGATACTGCTTTAATATATACGTCTTGCCAGCACCCGAGGCACCATAAATAAGTTGAGCTCGTTTATCCTCTGAAGGTACGTGATACATATTGTGGATTTCCGCTATCCTTTGCCATATCTTCATTTGTATGTCACATGCGAAAATTGTACTGGGCATAGTTACCATTGTTTTTCATTTCCTTCATCATCATTATAACGGGTAGAGGCCATTTCTCTGGTTTTGCTCACTATCGTATCTGCGTAGGTATCTTGTTCACCTGAGTGCGATATCTGTGATTTAAGTTCATTCACTTTATGAGATTTTTTTATTCGCTCTACAATGGATAAGTTCTCTTTCGTATTTTTATTGAAAGACGCTACCTTTGGGCCTCTGTGCTGTTTGCGTTTGGGCTTTTGCTTTACGAATTCAGTTATTTCACCGACATAGTGACCAGTAGGAGTATGGGAGAAAGTTTCTGTATATATTCCGAGTTGGGTCAGAGTTTGATTGCCATTTAGTTCAGCAAAGCTGACTGGTAGTTTAGTATCATGATGGTCAATATTATCAGCCACTATTTCCACAGGATTGTTCTCGCCAGGCAGTGTTGCTTGAACTGTTACTTTTCTGGCATCTAGGTCGTCATGAAACACATAAACAGAGGGGTTTTCACCCAGCTCCATGTCTGTTTTAGTAGCCGCGTATAGTTGTTTTAGCTCATCACTGTAATAATCTTGACCTAAACATCTGATAGTTCCACGTTGCTGTAATTTATGTGAGGCCTGGGCTCTGGACACGTGGAAGCAATGTTGTAGCTGATCATATGTGAATGAAGGCATAGGCGTATCAATAATGGACTGATTCCATTTTTTGATAGGCGTATGGCCAGCCTGTTTATGGTGTTTGTGCATGTATTCTGTCAAAAATATATTCAGTAGCTTTGTAAAATCAGATACTTTTATATCCGCACGTTTAGCTAATGGAATTGTGTCGAGTGAGTTCGGGTTAGTACGTTTACCTGAATAACTTTGAAATCCAATACTCGTCTCACCACTTTGCGTTTCAATCTTCATACCCGAAAAAAAGTGATCTCTTAATACGTTAAAAAATGACTCAATGAATGGCTTTTTAGCAGGTTGATTTGAAGGTGTATAATGAATATTTAACTCAAGTCGCTCCGCAGCCTTTTTTATCAAACGATTATTAAACCCTGGGCCATTATCCATAATCAATGTAGTCGGTTTACGTCCATTCATTGTAAGATTACTATCCGCCATAAATATTTGACGTAAAAGGTTAAGCCCACCGGCAGAGTTTTCAGGTTCAAAGCTAAGCACCACAGAGATAGGTGCGCGTGTGTAAACGTCTATTGCTACATACAAAGAAATAGGCGGTGTCGGTAGACCTGTTTTATCATCAATTAAACACATATTTAGCACAACACGGTCGCATTCAACGCGTTGCATTGCGTAATAGGTTTTTATTCGTTTACGTAGCGTTGTTAGTCGCTTATTGATTTCCGCTTGTGAAAGACCTTTAAAATTAGCAAGTTTTTCGGCATCAGTAAGCTCTTGTAACCGGCGGTAAAAGGTGCGTTGTGATGCGATTTGAATCTCATTATTTTTCAAGCTAGCTTCTTGCGCTTCTCGTTTATAGGTAAGCGCGCATTTAAGCAGTGCGCTTAGCTATAATCGAAGTCTAGCTGCACATTCCACGGCATTAGGTCGGTAAAATCATCATCAC
>NZ_JAATTW010000066.1:0-16000 GCF_013414205.1 Pseudoalteromonas sp. MIP2626 | reverse complement strand
TGTACCTCTAACTTCTTATGGCTTCCTTCAGACCCCACCGTTGGCCAGTGACGCCCTTGCCATTCAGATTATCTTCCCCTTAGTCAGGGTGATAAGGCATCTTTCAGCCTATCGGGTTTGCCAGCTTCGCTGGGCAAACAAAAAGGCCAGCAAGTTAACACTTGCTGGCCTTTTTAGTTAGGTACTTTTTAGTTAGGTACTTTTTAGTTAGGTACTTTCTAGTTAGGTACTTTCTAGTTAGGTACTTTTTAGTTAGGTAATTAAATTACCAAATTTTTACGCGGTCCTCTGGTTTAATATACATTTTGTCGCCTTCTTTAACGTCAAATGCTTTATAAAACTCAGGCATATTCGATAAAATACCAATTACGCGGTAATGACTAGGCGAATGCGGGTCGGTCATTAAGCGGTTACGCAGCGCTTCATCACGATACTTACGACGCCAAATTTGTGACCAGCCCATAAAGAAGCGCTGATCGCCAGTGTAGCCATCAATCACTGGAGCCTTAGAGTTACCTAAAGATAGCATATACGCTTTATGCGCAACCGTAAGGCCGCCTAAATCACCAATATTTTCACCTAACGTCAATTCACCATTTACGCCAGCATCAGTAAAAGGTTTGTATTCATTATACTGAGCAACTAAAGCCGCAGTACGCTGTTCAAACTGTTTAAGGTCTGACTCGCTCCACCAGTTACGTAAATTACCGTCGCCGTCGTATTTAGCACCTTGGTCGTCAAAACCATGGCCTAACTCATGACCAATTACCGCGCCAATAGCACCGTAATTTACTGCATCATCTGCTTCTAAGTTAAAAAATGGCGGCTGTAAAATAGCTGCTGGAAACACAATTTCGTTATTTACTGGGTTGTAGTATGCATTCACAGTTTGTGGTGTCATGTGCCACTCTGAGCGGTCTACTGGTTTACCCAATTTGGCAATCATATCGCTGTAAGCCCATTCGCTATAACGAATGTAGTTACCGACTAATTCATCAGGGTTAATCTCTAGTGCTGAGAAGTCTTTCCACTTATCTGGGTAGCCAATTTTAGGTGTAAACTTGTCTAGCTTTTGTTGAGCGGCAATTTTAGTTTCCGGGCTCATCCACTCTAAATTTTCAATCGCAACACCGTAGCCTTTAATTACGTTATCAACCAACTCTTCCATACGCGCTTTCGCTTCTGGTGGAAAGTTCTCTTTAACGTACACTTTACCTAAAATCTCACCTAGCACACTGTTTGAAGCATCAACCGCTTGCTTCCAAAGTGGCGCTTGTTCTTCTACACCACGTAAAGTTGTACTGTAAAAGTTAAACTTAAGGTCCACTAACTCTTTATCGAGTAACTGAGCGTAGTTACTTACAAAGTGAAACTTAAGGTAATTTTGCCATGTTGCTAAATCGGTGTTTTTATAAATAGTCGCAAATTTTTCAAAGTAGCTCGGCTGGCTAATAATTAACTCTTCGGTGTTTATGCCTATCGCTTTAAAGTAACTAGCAAGATCAAAGTCACCCATTAGTTTATTTGCTTGTGCAAGGCTCATTTTATTATAAGACTTGGTTGCATCACGGCTCTCTACTCGACTCCACTGCGCCTCAGCAAGATTTTTTTCCAGCGCTAATACATTTTTAGCCACAGCCTCTGTATTTTCAACCCCTGACTTGGCTAATATTTTAGCAATGTAAGCTTGATAAGAAGCACGAATTTTAGTGAACTTTTCATCATCTTTTAAATAATAATCACGATCGGGTAAACCTAACCCAGCTTGATACGCATACAATGCATTTTCGCTGGAGTTTTTAGCGTCATTATTTACATACCAACCAAATGGCAAGTCGCCGCCTTTAATCTGTAATTGCGCCATTAAAGTAACTAAATCTTTTTTACCTTTAACGGCGTCAATGCTTGCCAATGATGGCTCAAGTGGCTGGATGCCAAGTTCTTCGCGCGCTTCTTCTGCCATGTAGCTATTATAAAATGCCGCCAACTTTGCTTCATCACTGCCTTTTTCAACATTGCTATTTGCTGCCGCACTTTCAAGTACTATTTTCATCGCCTTTTGCGACTCGTCATATAATTGCGAAAACGAACCATAGTTAGATTTATCGCCAGGAATTTCGGTTTTAGCTAGCCATTGACCATTTACATGGTAATAAAAGTCATCTTGAGCACGTACCGATTTATCCATATTTTCCAGCTCAATACCTAAGGCAAAAGGAGCTGGAACTGGAGCGCTAACCGCGGGAGTTTCGTTTACTTTAATTTCTTGTTGTTCACCACAACCAACCAACCCAAGTGCCAGCGCAATACCTGCGGCGGTCATTGTTATTTTAATCATAAGGATTCCGTTTGTTAGTTAAAATAAATACCTATTTCATTAATATTCAAATACCAGCAGCATAAAGCTGCGTAATGACATTTTATGTACTTTTACTTAATGAAATAAGCATTAACTGCAACCTAGTTAATAGGCGTATTAAGTAGCTATCATAAACCCCATTGGGGTAACAATAAAATTGAATATGTAACAAAGTATTTTAATGCGATGAGTGACCCACATAGTGCTATCAATAACTATGTGAGCTTATAAACGAGTTATTAGCAGCTAGGTTTTACGCTTTGCGTGCAGTGCTAAACGCTCTAATTTTTCTTTTAGCGAAGGGGGGGCTGAGGCGGCTATGGCATTTAAATAATCGGCTGTTTGTTCACTCATTTTACGAGAATTAGTTATTGGGGTATTAATGGTTTTACTTACTGCGCCCAAGCGTTGTGTTGCTTGTGGATTAGCGGTAATTTTTATTTGCCCAAGCTCTGCCATGCCCGCGGCTCTAAAATGCGAGAGCATATCCATTTTTAAGTAATTTAGTCTAAGCGCAATAGGCGCAGATACCGCTTCGATCATTAAAGTACCATCGCGGTAGTTACTCACGCGGCATTTATCACCCAGTTTGGGGCCTAAAAAGTCTTTAAGTAAGGTTTGCTGGGTATCGAGTGCTTGGCTTTTACCTGCATAAGCCGACAAGCGGTTATTCAGTCCTGCCATAATGTCAGTTAATGGTTTTGGCGCATACCTGTCTTTAGCCATTTAACACCTCGTAAAAACTCAATAATGCGGTTACTCAAATCGAAATAACCCTCGACTTGAGTATACACTGAGCGCAGTGACTAAGCGCCCGCTATTTGCATTTGTTCAATTAACACAGAGCCAGTTTGAATGCCACCACGGCGCTCTATGTCGCCACCAATAGCTGATATTCCTTTAAACATATCTTTTAAGTTACCGGCAATGGTAATTTCGCTTACTGGATATTGGATTTCGCCATTTTCTACCCAAAAACCAGCCGCACCACGCGAGTAATCACCAGTTACTGTATTTACGCCCTGCCCCATTAGCTCTGTTACTAATAAGCCTGTACCCATGGTTTTAAGTAGCGCGGTTAAATCGCTATGTGTTTGCTCAACTAACCAGTTATGTATACCGCCAGCGTGCCCTGTTGGTGTCATATTCATTTTACGCGCAGCATAGCTTGCAAGTAGGTAAGTTTGTAACTCGCCACCTTGAATGATTTCTCTATCAAAGGTTTTAACACCTTCGCTGTCAAACGGCGACGATGCGAGCCCTTTGAGTATATGCGGACGCTCGGCAATATTTACGCAATTGCTAAATACTTGTGTACCTAGGCTATCGAGTAAAAAACTCGATTTACGATACAGCGCACCACCACCAATGGCCGACACTAAATGGCCAAATAATGAATTAGCAATGTCAGCTCTAAATATTACTGGTACTTTCATGGTGCCTAATTTTTGGCTATTTAATTTAGCTAAAGTTTCGGCTGCGGCTTCAAGCCCCACTGCTGCGGCATCATTTAAACCAGCTTGATCGCGTGCTACGGTGTAAGCAGAGTCGCGTTGCATTTGCTCGCCATCTTTACCAATTACCATAGTACTTATGCTGTGGCGAGTACGCGGAAAACCAGCAATTAAACCATGGCTATTGCCATAAACACGCAAACCTTGGTGCGATGAAAAACTTGCGCCGTCTGAGTTAACAATGCGCCCATCCGCATTTAACGCTGCTTGCTCTGCAGCATGACAAAACTCAATACCTTGCTCTGGGCTTACATCCCATGGATGGTATAAATCGAGATCTTTGGGTGAAAACTCAAGTAGCTCTTTATCTGCAACACCGTTAAAAGGGTCGTCTGAGGTGAATTTTGCAATATCAATGGCTTTTTCAACCACAGTGCGTAGCGTTTTAGGGCTTAAATCTGCGGTAGACGCAGAGCCTTTATTATTACCTACATACACACTAATGCCTAAACCGCCATCTTGGTTAAACTCAATGGTTTCTACTTCGCCCATGCGAGTGCTAACCGACAGCCCTGAAGTGCTAGACATAGCCGCTTCTGCCGCTGTGGCACCGAGTTTTTTCGCATGCTCGAGCACTGCTGCTACCGCATCTTTTACTTGAGATATTTGAGAATAAATTGGATCGTGTTGTTGGCTTTTCATAAATTAAGTCCTGAGCCTTGAAGGCAATGTTGCACACATTTTTTATATTTAAATGCTAACACACTCAATGCATCACATCAGCTAATATTCCTCTGTATGATAATCATGTATAATGGCAGAAGTTATTTTTATTTAAGAGCACCCCATGGCGAAGAAAAAAAGCAAGCCTGCTGATATTGAAGAAGAAATTGAATATGTCTCAAAAACCGAACTGAAGCGTGAAGCACAAGAATTTCATCAGTTAGGGACTGAAATTGCCAAAATGGGTAAAAAGCAGCGTGAGCGCTTGCCATTAAATGATGATTTAAAAGCCGCAATGGTTGTTGCCGATAAAATTAGCAATAAAAGCGATGCTTATCGTCGTCATTTAAACTACATAGCTAAAACACTGCGCACCGTAGAGAACATCGATGCTATAAGATCAATTATCGATGTTATGCTTAATAAAAATAACCAAGCTGAAGTGTTGGTCAAAAAAATTGAGCAATTACGTGCAGACCTAATTGAACAAGGTGATGACCTAATCAATGAGACTATAGAGCAGTTCCCATCGCTTGATCGTCAACAAATGCGCCAGCTAGTTCGTAATGCAGCTAAAGAAGCGAAAGATGAAAAACCTGGTAGAGGTTACAAAGAGCTATTTCAATATTTGAAAGATGCCCATCAAGTTACTTACTAACAGATTAAAAAATATACTTTAAAAAGGTGCTACGGCACCTTTTTTTGTTGTAGATCAACCCGCCCTGCTAAACATTTTTTTATAATCAGCACCTAAATAATATACCAAGGTGCGCGTGATGATTAAACTTCCAAAATGGGATCAAACCCTAATAAATAAATATAATGTGTCTGGCCCACGTTATACATCGTACCCCACGGCACTGTCGCTAACTGAGGGCTATCAACAGCAAGACTTACTCAGTGCGATTGAGTCATCAAACAGCCGTGCATTGTCTTTATATATACATATTCCGTTTTGTAGTCAGCTTTGTTATTACTGTGGCTGCAATAAAATTATTACTCGCCATCAGTCAAAAGCCGACACCTACCTTGATTTTTTAGCCATAGAAATTGCAGCCCAAGCGCCTCTATTTAAAGACTACACCCTAGAGCAACTACATTTAGGCGGTGGTACACCTACCTTTTTAACTACGCAGCAAATGAGCCGTTTAGTTAAACTTTTGGAGCTGCACTTTAATTTTACCGACGCCACTGAGCGTGGTATTGAAATTGACCCTCGATCGCTTGCCGATAACATGTTGGTTGATTTAAGTAACTTAGGTTTTAACCGCGTATCATTTGGTATTCAAGACTTTAATGATGAAGTGCAGCTAGCAGTAAACCGTCCGCAAAATGCCGATACAGTAAAGCAGTTAATCACCCAAGCCCGTGAATTAGGGTTTAAATCGATTAATGCCGACATGATTTACGGCCTCCCATTGCAAACGCCACAAAGCTTTAAACAAACCATAGAGCAGTTGCTTGAGCTTAGCCCTGATCGTGTTTCGGTATTTAATTATGCTCACCTTCCAGAGCGTTTTGCAGCACAACGTAAAATTAAAGATGCCGACTTACCCAGTGCACACAACAAGCTAACTATGTTTAAAAACACCTTAGAGCAAATGACTCAAGCCGGTTATCAATTTATTGGTATGGACCATTTTGCTAAAGTTAATAACGAACTCGCTGTGGCACAAAATGCGGGGCAATTACACCGTAACTTTCAAGGGTATACTACCCACGGAAACTGCGATTTATTAGGTTTAGGGGTTTCATCTATATCACAAATTGGCACTGCCATTTTACAAAATCAAAAAGAGTTAAAGCATTATTATCATAGTGTAGAAACGCAAAGCGGCTGTGCCATCACCAAAGGCATGCACTTAAGTGCCGATGATGTAATACGCGCCGATGCAATTAAACAGCTTATATGCCAGTTTGAGTTAGATATGGAGGCATTTAGTGCCAAACATGCACTTAACTTTAACCACTACTTTGCTGATGCACTAACGGCAATTGAGCCTTTAATTGCTGATGGGATGGTCACTATTGAAAATAATATGATTAGTGTCACTGCTAGAGGTAATTTATTTATTCGTATTATTTGTATGTGCTTTGACGCTCACTTACAAAAACAGCTAAATGCAACGCGTTTTTCTCGGGTTATTTAACCCTCAGCCCGAGTAGTAAATTTAAAACGAAAAAGCAGACCTGAGGTCTGCTTTTGTATTTTGTGCTTTAAATTATTTAAACGCTGATTAATTAAATACCACGTTTTCGCTGCCAGGGGCGGCTTTAAACTCAATAATAATTTTAGCGCAGTCAGCTATAATCTCATCTTTATGTGTCTCTTCGGCACGCCAGCGAGCTGTATCTAACTTAAATATTTCTTTTTTGGTATATTTTTTACGCGCATCATGAGTCGGCATTTCTTTAACTACTTGGTACATTTTATAAATGCCCGAGTATTTTGTCGTTAAATCTTGCTCGTCTTCAAAACCATATTGCGACATAAGTACCCAAATACGTAAACAGCCTTCTGAAAACTCACACTGCTGTTCATGCATTGCACGCGCGATTAAATGAATGCTGTCGGCTAATTTGGCGTTACGCTTTAAACGCGACTGCTTAAGCTTTTGCTGTTGCTCAGCCTGCTTTTTAACAATCAGTTTTTTTTGCGCGCTTAACTTATAAAGCAACTGACCCGCATAAAATGCTAAGCCCACTATAATAGCAGCACCTACAAATAAGGCTAAGATCACCGCTGTACTCATTTAATAACCCTTATTACTTGTCTTCTTCGTCTAACCATTCGTTAGCAAGATCGTTCGATAAATACTGATCGAAGTCTGAATTACTTTCTTCGCTAAAGTCATCTTCAAACTCTTCTTCATCTTCATCCTCGATACCAAGCAATTTACACAATGCTTGATGACGAGCAATACGACTATTAAAGTACTTAGCATCTTTACCCGTTAGCATTTCGCCATTTTCATGACGCTCTACTAATTTAAGTAAGCGCTCATCATTTTCAAGTGCTTCTAGCTCTTGCTCAGGCGTAAACTCTGGCTCTGCTGACTTTTTAAGCTCAACAGTTGGCTTTAAGTTACGTTTTATTTCTACTTTAGGTGCAGCTGCAACAGCTATTAATGGCACAGGTTTTTTACTGCCAATGCGTTTATCTTTAGTTCCCGTGTTACTTTTTTGGCTATCATCATTTAATAGCTCAGGGGTATTACGAGATCCAGGCTTAGCACCTTTGGTTTTTTTAACACGTTGCTCTTTTAATGCACGCATTTCTTTAAGCTTATCTTGGCTTAAACGTACTGGTCCATTTGCTGGGCTTTTGCGTGACTTTTTAGTTCTACTCATATCTTGATCATCTCACTTAAGAGGTTTTGGGCGAGGCGCAAATCAATGGGCATCGCAATGCTGGCCTAGCCAGAAGAATTCAGTTTGCGCTTTAGAGGCTGGGTTTCTCTATTTAGCGCTTAAAACAGCTTACTGCTCGTTTTTAAACGGTGGCTATTGTAACAGGACAAATAAAAAGGCGGTAGAGAAAACATCTCTACCGCCTACTAATCTGAGCGCCATTATCTGGACACTTCTCCCTTCGACTTTTTAGTCTTTATTATTGTTATTATTTTTACCTATCCCTATTATTATTATTTTTACCTTCCGTGTAGCATTCCATTTTGTTTTTATTATTAAACTTCCATGAGTTTTTATTATTTTCGGTCTTCCTAACGCTTTTTTGTTATTTCCTTTGCTAGCACCAATTTGTGCTATGTAGTCGTGTCGCGCTACTGTCCTTATAGCTTATTCCATTTTGTTATTGTTTTTTGCGACAGGGGTTAATGTACCTGTTAATAATTTTGTTACAACTAATTTATATATCTTTTATTAAAAGGATTATAACAAAAAACACAAAAATCATTACATTACATCAAGTTAACAATTTAATGGTTTTTAAAATAAGACTTATCTCACAGCTATGCATGGTCAATGTCTTACATGAATAAAGACTATAAAAGTAATTTTAAGCACAAAAAAAGCAGCCTAAGCTGCTTTTTTGTACATATTGTAGTTTATTACATTAATAATAATTAAATAAATACAACTTTAGTGTAAGCCACCTAAGTACTGCGAAAGTACTTCAATGTCTTTATCTGTTAATTTCTTTGCAATATCTTGCATCACACCATTTAAATCATTTTGGCGTGTGCCATCACGAAATTTTTCAAGTTGCGCTTTAACGTAACCTGGATGCTGAAAAGAAACTTTTGGAAATTTTGCAAGTGACGAGCCATTACCACGAGGGCCATGACATGCAGCACATCCTGGAATACCACGATCTGCATCACCTGCTTTGTAAAGTATTTTACCGGTTTCAACTACGTCTTTAGGCGTAGCTTCTTCGCTCATGTTTAGTGATGCAAAATAAGCCGACAAATCTTTCATATCCTGTTCGCTTAATGGCATAGCCATTGCGCTCATAACCGGATCCATACGACCTTTTTTGCCACCTGAGGTCATACCTAGTTTTAAGTCTTGAAGTTGCTTATAAATATAATCGGCATGTTGACCCGCAAGCTTAGGATAGATATTAATCGGTGCATTACCGTCTGGGCCGTGACAAGCCGCACACGTTACTGATTTTTCTTTACCTGCGTTTACATCGCCTTCAAATGCTGTTGCGTTGCTTGCTGACAACGCACCAAGCAATATAGTTAAAGATAGTGCTATTTTTTTCATGGTGAATTCTCTGTTTCCGACCCTGTATCATCTACAATATGGATGTTGTGATTTTTATATTCTACACGATAATAAATTCTCTGGCACGTTTTCTACTCATATTAAACTTATAATTTATAGGGTTTTGCCTTAGGTTAAGCTTTAACTTGGTTTAAATGTGCTGTATATGGTGGTTTAACAGCTTTTTAATAACTCCTTTATAGTATAAAATACGCCCCATGAGCGAATTTAGCTCAATGTGATCATTTTTAAGTTTTAGGAGAGCCCGTGCTCAAATCTCGTATCAAATATAATACCGCGTCTTTCGTTACAAGCGCTCCAGACATTACTAAATTACCTGCTGATACGGGAATTGAAGTTGCGTTTGCCGGTCGCTCCAATGCAGGTAAATCAAGTGCTCTTAATGCACTTACCGACCAAAAATTAGCGCGTACCAGTAAAACTCCTGGACGTACTCAGCTAATAAATACCTTTGAACTTGCTGATGTTGATGACATGCGCCTTATCGATTTACCAGGCTATGGCTTTGCTAAAGTGCCAATTGAAATGAAAAAGAAATGGCAGAAGTCGCTAGGCGAATATTTACAAAAGCGTCAGAGTTTAAAAGGTATTGTAATTTTAATGGATATTCGTCATCCATTAAAAGATTTAGACCGTGATTTAATTAATTGGGCTATTAGCAGTGAAATTCCTGTTTTAGCGCTATTAACTAAAGCAGACAAATTTAAACAAGGTCCGCGTCAATCACAAGTACTTAAAGTTCGCCGTGAATTAAGCGCCCTTGATGGTGATATTACGGTACATGCATTTTCATCACTAAAAGGTACTGGCTTGCCAGACGTTGCCAAAAAACTTGATGAATGGTTTTTAGGCCCTGTTGTAGCGGTACCACCTGCTGAAAAAATACTTAACGATGACACTAACCCAGCAAGTTAATTTATTCTGCAAGGCTTAAAAGCTTACACATTCGATAAATAGCCGAGCTTATCTGTCTCGGCTATTTCAGCCTATTGCATTAATAGCATACACTTCTTGCCGCGCGCGCATTACAAACCGAAGCCATTATTATCCGCTATTACCCGAGTTTAGGATAAATAAAACGACTCCCCGGCAGACGTTATAAAACAACCCTGTTTATCAGTATTGGCTATTTTAGCCCATTGCATTAATAGCATACACTTCTTGCCACGCACGCATTACAAACCTAAGCCATTATTATCCGCTATTACCCGAGTTTAGGATAAATAAAACGGCTCCCCGGCAGATGTTATAAAACAACCCTGTTTATCAGTATTGGCTATTTTAGCCCATTGCATTAATAGCATACACTTCTTGCCACGCACGCATTACAAACCTAAGCCATTATTATCCGCTATTACCCGAGTTTAGGATAAATAAAACGGCTCCCCGGCAGATGTTATAAAACAACCCTGTTTATCAGTATTGGCTATTTTAGCCCATTGCATTAATAGCATACACTTCTTGCCACGCACGCATTACAAACCTAAGCCATTATTATCCGCTATTACTCGAGTTTAGGATAAATAAAACGGCTCCCCGGCAGATGTTATAAAATAACCCTGTTTGTCTGTCTGGGCTATTTCTGCCCATTGATAAAATACACTTCTTGCCACGCGTGCACAGCACCCATAAGGGAGTTGTATATAAGGCACGGCTGCATCTTTGTAGTCTTGTATATATATAGGTTGCTCAGCACTGATGAGCCATTGTCTGTCTAGGTTATCTATACAACAAAGCACTTGTCCTTGCTCGGTATTTTCAAATCGCCAGGCAACAATAATAAAGGGGGCGTCTTCAACCGTGATGGCTATTTTTTCGACTGGCGTTTTTAAATAAAACTGCTCACCCTCTTTACACAATACCGAGGCAAACAGCTTTACCATAGCCGGGCGTGTTATTTCACTGCCAGCATAAAACCATTGCCCTTGGTCGTTAATAACCATTGGCAATGATCCACAGTGAGTTGGTTGCCAACTATCAAAGGGTTTGCTTGGCTCGCTTAATTGCTTGCTTAGTTGGCTAAGGGAAATCACTGCTTTTTAAATGTCAGTGCAAAAGTAACAGGTACGGCAGTCGCAATTGACGGTAAACCCGCTAATTTTTGTAATTCCATAATGCCCTCTGTAATTGCAAAATCATTACTATTAATAATAATAGGACTGAAAGAAGACACACTTAAATCACCATTTTCTGCACTGCTAACCAGCACATCTATAGTAAGCGGCTTTTTATTACCATGAAAATCAAGTTCCGCATTAATCCCTTTAAGCACATACTGGCCAGGTTTTTTAATACTGCTGAGCTGCGATGCTAGATCTGCGGTTAATATGGCATTTGCAAATGTATCGGCTTCAAATAATAATTTTGTTAAACGCTCATTACGAATGGGGATCAGTGTTTCTGCCGAGGTTAAGTCTACATTTACACTAAACTCACCTTTATCTGATAACTTGCCTTCAATATTAGTAAAGTGATTTGCTTCAGCAATACTATTTTTTTTGATAGAAACAAAGCTTAATTGGCTTTTATCGTTTACTAACTGCCAATCGGCCTGAGCGATATTAGAAATAACTAAACTTGATAACGACAAACCTGCAATAGCTAATGCTTTAAACATGACGAATTCCTTCTATAAATGAACAATACCCCATTCATTAGAACCACAAATGAATAGAAAGTACTTTTTATGAGCTTATGATGGTATCACCTAAAGGATTAAGTGTAATTATAGAATAATAAATGGGGAATAATTAAGGTTAGGAATAAAAAACGGCCCATCAAATATATGATAGGCCGGTATAGCAAACTGGGGAGAAGCTATGAATAATTGCATCTTCGCAGATGCATCATCAACAGGATGTCCTACAGGATGAGGACGGCGCGACTTTAACAAAAGCCAGCGCACTAGTACAATAAAATTCTAGATAATTTGTGTATATTTGCCAACACCTTATGATTTAACATCGGTCTTTTCTTTAGTTAACTTTTATGTAACTAATGCGGCTATTTATTTAAGTAATTAATATTTTTAAACTGACATAAAAAAAGTGCCCTTAGGCACTTTTTTGTCATTTTATTATATAAACTTAGTGAGCCTGTTCCCAGTTGTCGCCTTCATCAGCTTCAACTATAAGTGGTACATCAAGAGTAGCCGCTTGCGACATTAGTTCGCAAATATGCTTTGTGTAAGCATCAACACAGTCTGTTTTAATTTCAAATACCAACTCATCGTGTACTTGCATTAATAGCTTAACGGTATTGGGAGCTTGCTCGTATACCCAACTGTGTACACTTAACATTGCCTTTTTAATGATATCGGCAGCAGTGCCTTGCATTGGCGCATTGATTGCTGCGCGCTCAGCTGCTTTTCTTCGTGCACCATTTTGGGCTTTTATTTCTGGTAAATATAAACGGCGTCCAAAAATAGTCTCTACATAACCGCTTTCAGCGGCCTTTTCACGCGTTGTTTCCATATACTCTAAAACACCTGGGAAACGCTCAAAATATTTATCAATATAATGCTGCGCTTCATGGCGTGGCACATCCAGCTGGCGTGCTAAACCAAATGCCGACATGCCATAAATTAAGCCAAAGTTAACCGCTTTAGCTTTACGACGCATATCGCTGGTCACTTCTTCTAAACTTACACCAAATACTTCTGCTGCAGTGGCACTGTGCACGTCTAAACCATTAGCGAACGCACTTAATAAACCTTTATCTTGTGAAAGATGCGCCATTATACGTAGCTCAATTTGGCTATAATCGGCAGCGACAATTTTATAGCCATCGGCCGCTATAAACGCTTCACGAATACGACGCCCTTCTTCTGAGCGAATTGGAATATTTTGTAAATTAGGATCGGTTGAACTTAAACGCCCAGTTGCCGTTACGGCTTGATGATACGAGGTATGCACACGCTGCGTTTTCTCGTTAACCATTAACGGTAATTTGTCGGTATAGGTTGATTTAAGCTTTGATAAACCACGGTGCTCAATAATTACTTTAGGCAGTGGATAGTCGTGCGCTAATTCTTGTAATACTTCTTCTGCGGTAGAAGGCGCGCCTTTAGGCGTTTTTTTAATTATTGGCAGTTCCAGTTTTTCAAACAACAATACTTGTAGTTGTTTTGGAGAACTTAAATTAAATGGTTCACCCGCTATTTCATACGCTTCTTTTTCCAGCTCCAATAAACGCTCGCCTAAGCGTTGGCTGTGCGCAGCAAGCATTTTGCTGTCTATTGCTACACCTGTGCGTTCAATATCAGAAATAACATTAACCAGTGGCATTTCTATATCTTCGAATACTGATTTTAGTTTTTCGTCAGCGGCTAATTTTGGCCATAAAACTTGGTGTAAACGCAGCGTAATATCTGCATCTTCAGCGGCATAGGGGCCCGCTTTATCTAGCTCTACTTGATTAAAAGTAAGTTGCTTTTTACCTTTACCAGCAATATCTTCAAAGCTGATATTTTTATGGCCTAAAAATTTAAGTGCCAGTGAATCCATATCATGGCGCGTACCCACACTGTTAAGCACATACGATTCAAGCATGGTATCAAACTTAATACCGTTTAATTCATAACCCGCATTTGCTAATACGCTTTTATCGTATTTAAGGTTTTGCCCTACTTTAGCTTTTTTGGCATCGGCTAGAATAGGTCCTAATTTTTGCATTACAAACTCAAGGCTTAGTTGCTCAGGTGCACCTGGATAGTCGTGAGCAACGGGTAAATAAGCAGCTTCACCGGCTTTTACCGCAAAGCTCATACCTACTAACTGTGCTTGCATGTAATCAAGGCTGGTTGTTTCTGTATCAAAGGCAAATAGCTCAGCATCATTTAGCTGCTCTATTAATGCATCAAACTGGCTCTCGGTTAAAATAGTTTCGTATTGTGCCTCTGCTACTTTTGGTACTTCGTTAGCCTCAGTGGGAACAGCTAAGTGTGTTTCGGTATCTTTAGGGTTATCGAGTAACTCAGCTAACCAACGACGAAATTCACATTCACCATAAAGCGCGATTAGCTCATCTTTATTGGGCTCTTGTAACTTAAAGGTATCAAGATCCGACTCAACCTCAACATCACACTTAATAGTGGCAAGTTGATAGCTTAAAGGCAGATGATCTAGCGCAGCTGCTAACTTCTCTCCTATTTTACCTTTGATCTCGCTGGCATTATCCATAACGCCCTGTAGCGATCCGTATTTTTCTAACCACTTAACCGCAGTTTTAGGACCACACCCTTCTACCCCTGGAATGTTATCTACTTTATCGCCCATTAAAGCTAAATAATCGATAATAAGTTCTGGGCCCACACCAAACTTTTCAACTACAGTAACAGGATCCGAGATACTGTCGGTCATGGTGTTTATAAGCGTTACATGTTCATTTACCAACTGCGCCATATCTTTATCGCCGGTAGAAACCAGTACGTGGCGCTTTTGCTCTGAAGCTATGCGCGCAAACGTACCAATTACATCGTCGGCTTCAACACCTTCAATGCTAATAAGCGGAAAACCCATTGCCTTAATAATACGGTGGATTGGCGCTATTTGCGTGCGTAAGTCATCTGGCATTGGCGGACGGTTCGCTTTATATTCGCTATACATGTCATTTCTAAAGGTTTTGCCTTTAGCGTCAAATATAACCACCATATGCGAGGGATCATATTGTCTGATCAAACTTTTTAGCATGTTGATCACACCATATATCGCTCCGGTCGCTTCACCTTTTGAGTTAGTTAAATGTGGCGGTGAATGATAAGCACGAAATAAATATGAAGAGCCATCAACTAAAATAAGTGGGTTTTCGGGGATCTGAGCCATGGTGAATTTGGATCCTAAATACAAAAAGTAAGATAATTATAAGCATGCCATAAGGCAGTGAATAAAACGACTGCGAATTAATACTACTGATGTTGATTAATTCAGAACAAACTGTGGATAACTTTGTAGATAACAGCCACAGGCCATTCTTCCAAAGCATTAAAAAACGCTTAGAAATAAAGTTAACTGGTTGTTTTTACTAAAAAAGATAATACGAGGTTCTTTTTTTATTATTTTTTTACCAATGTGGAAAAAAGTTTTAAGCGTTACATCCGCTGTTAGTCATTGCCATTATTTGCATCCATTTAAATAACTGGACGAGCATTCTAGCATAATGGATCAAAGATCATAGCGATCCTTTATAATTTTTTTCACTGTGGTTGATCACCAAATGGCATATACCCTATGATCACTCGCTTAGCGAACAGTAACTATACAAATAATTTTTCAAACAGATTATTTTTGCCATGTTAAACTTGAAGGTCTGTTGATCTTTCAAGATTGAGTTTGCAGCAGTGTGTTTGGTATTTAGACAAGGCAGAGCCTATGTGGTGTGGTTATTCCCCATAAATAGGCGATAACGCAGCATTAATGCCAAACATGCGCTGCCCGAAGGGTCTGTCTAGGGGCGGTTAACTCTTTGTTAGGGGCATGAGCAGGATGCAAAAGCTTTGCTCGGTTTTTACTTATTTACACATGGATGTAAGCCAGTAGAATAACGCAGGAGCAGTTACCGAGCCTACTAGGTTACAAACCTCGCGCCGCGATCAAATCGCTCCTAGTTTGAACGAATTTTAATCCGCAAAGGTTAACAGATGTATGGACTCCCACTTCCATCAGAAGTAACGTAATAAGTGTTCAAACTTTTACTAAGGAGCCCATACATG
>NZ_JAATTW010000065.1:0-16917 GCF_013414205.1 Pseudoalteromonas sp. MIP2626 | reverse complement strand
AGCGGCACACGAGGCTCGAACTCGTGACCTCGACCTTGGCAAGGTCGCGCTCTACCAACTGAGCTAGTGCCGCATTTAATATTATTCAGTAAGCTTTCTATCAACTTGCAACGTATTGCAGTAAATATTCAGTAACTGATTAATTACCATTTAGTTTATCTTGGGGGCTATGCCCTCTCAACACGGACGCATTCTACAGAGATTATTAAACGCGTCAATACAAAAAATGCCACTTTCGAACTGTTTGATTATTTTTTATCTAATATGGTGCGTTATTAGACGTTTAGAATCAATTTTTGGTCAATTCACTCCATGCCGATACCAAATATTGCACCATAGAACTCAATGTTAGGAAGGTCGCAATATACAATAAACCAAAACTTAAATAATTCATCCAAGCATCGTATTGCCAAATTAGACCGATAATGGCTAACATTTGTGCTGCTGTTTTTATTTTACCCATATTAGATACAGCTACGTTATCACGCTTACCTTGTTCTGCCATCCATTCACGCAGTGCAGAGATAACAATTTCGCGGCTTATTATAATAAGTGCCGGGATAGTCATATACATAGACTGATAATGCTCTGATAACGCGACTAAGGCAGCGCACACCATAACTTTATCGGCAACGGGATCTAAAAACGCACCAAAGGGAGTTGATTGCTCAAGTTTACGTGCTAAATAACCGTCGAGAATGTCGGTTATTGATGCAAACCAAAAAATAAAGGCGGCAGCAAAAAGCGCCCATGAATAAGGCAAATAAAATACCACCAAAAAAATGGGGATAAGAAAAAGTCTAAAGGTTGTGAGTGTGTTTGGAATATTCCACATAACTGCTTGGGTATGTCTTTTTTGCTATATTCGCATGAAGGGCTAACCCTTGTCATGCAAATGGTTAAATATCTTGTCAGCCATGTCAGGGCTGATCCCCGGTACTTTCTTTAACTGTTCTATATTAGCAGCTTTTACCCCTTGCATGCCCCCTAAATATTTTAATAATGTTTGTCGGCGCTTAGCACCTACGCCATTTATTTCTTCTAATAATGATTGCGTTCGTTGTTTTTGGCGCTTATTACGGTGCCCCGCAATAGCAAAACGATGTGATTCGTCGCGTATATGCTGAATTAAATGCAGTGCAGGTGCATCTGAATCCATTGGAATAGTTTTTCGACCACCGTCTATTAACAGTGTTTCGAGGCCGGGTTTACGGCTTGTACCTTTAGCTACACCAACTAACAAGGGCATTTTTGCATGTGGCCAAGTAGCAAAATACTGCTCTGCACGCCCTAATTGCCCTTTACCACCGTCTATAAAAATCACATCGGGTATTTTATCTTCATCAACTAATTTGTTGTAGCGCTTATTAAGCGCAAACTCCATGGCAGCATAATCATCTCCACCGGTTATTCCAGTCACGTTGTAACGCCTATACTCTTTAGTATTGGGTCCTTGTGAATCAAATACCACACAGCTAGCAACCGTGTTCTCCCCCATAGTATGGCTTATATCAAAACATTCCATTCTGGTTATATCATCAAGGCGTAGGGTAGCTTTTAATTGCGCATAGCGTTTATTAATAGAGTCTTGGGTGCTTTGCTTAACGGTAATACTATTTAATGCGTTTTTATTGGCTAACTGCAAATACTGGGCACGCTCACCCCGAGTAACTACTTTAAGAGTTACTTTACGCTCACTTATTTGCGTAAGTGCTTGGCCTAATACGTCGCTTTCTTGTATTTCGAACGGCAAAATGATTTCTTTTGCGATACGCCCAGTTGCCCCCGGCGCTAAATAGTACTGGCCTAAAAACGAAGTCAATATTTCTTGTTCACTTGAGTCTTTTGGCACTTTTGGAAAGTAGGTTTTACTGCCCAATACTTTATGGTCGCGGATCATCAATAAGTGAATGCCATTTAAACCATTTAGGTGTGCAAAGCCTACAACATCCATTTCTGCAAAATTACCCGAAATAGACTGTTGTTCCTGCATTTTACGCAGCAACATTATTTGGTCACGCACTTTTGCAGCCAACTCAAAATTTAGCTGCTGGCTAGCTGCTTCCATTTTTTTAATGAGATCGGCGATTACCTCATGTGATTTACCCGTTAAAAACTTACGCACATAATCAACTTGCTCAGTATAATCTTCATCTGAAACTTTATTTACACACGGGGCTGAGCATCGTTTGAGTTGATATTGTAAGCATGGTCGGCTGCGCGCACGGTAATAAACATCTTCGCATTGACGAATGGGAAATATTTTTTGCATCAGTCGTAAGCTTTCTGATACCGCCCCCGCACTTGGAAATGGGCCAAAATACTCACCTTTTACTTTACGACTGCCACGATGAAACGCTAATCGAGGATGTTTATGATTAGTAAGTAATATATAAGGATAGGATTTATCGTCGCGTAATAAAATATTGTAACGAGGCTGATACTTTTTTATCAGATTGTTTTCAAGTAATAGCGCTTCGGTTTCGGTATTAGTAAGCGTTACTTCAACATTACAAATATTACTGACTAAAACACGGGTTTTGCTGTCGGTGATGTTACTTCTAAAGTAACTACTCACCCGTTTTTTTAAATGCTTTGCTTTACCAACATAAATTACTTGATTGTCACTATCGAGCATACGGTAAACCCCGGGCTCACTCGATAGTGTTTTTAAAAACTGGACGTGATCAAATTCAGACATAAATTATGATTAGTACGATACGTCTATATCAATCATTTTATAGCGAATAGCTAAATGAGTCAGCTCTACATCGCCACTCACATTTAGTTTTTCAAACATACGATAGCGGTAGCTATTAACTGTTTTAGAGCTTAAATTTAAACGCTCAGCTATACTTTGTGCTTTTTCACCTTTGGTGATCATTAGCATTATTTGCAGTTCACGCTCTGACAAACTCTGAAATGGACTTTCATCTGTGCGCCCACTTACCTGTGCTAATGCAATTTGCTGTGCAATTTCAGGTGCAATATAGCGCTGTCCTGCATGCACACAGCGTATAGCACGTACCATTTCATCAGACCCAGCACCTTTAGTTAAAAAGCCATGCGCGCCAAGCTGCATTACGGTGCTAGGATACGGATCTTCACAATTAACAGTAAGCACTATAATTTTTACATCAGGGCAATAACGACAAATCTTTTTCGTCGCCTCAAGGCCACCAATGCCGGGCATATTCATGTCCATAAGTACTATATTGGGTGAGTGTTGACGACAAAATTGCACAGCCTCTTCACCTGTTTTAGCTTCTCCAACAACTTTAAAGCCTCGTACATCGTCAAGAATCCGCCTGATCCCTGTTCGTACCAACTCATGGTCATCAACTAAAAGTACATTAATCAATGGAACATCCTCACTAGCCTAATAAAATGCAATTTAATAATATTAATTTGCCACAGTAACACAGTTAAAATAAAACAATAACCGATATTATTTCATCGTTTAAGGTGTGTTAATACATGTATATTAACAGATTAACACACCCAGTTTATTATGCTTTTTCGCTAAAGCGATCTACCCACAAAGCAATAACGCCATCACCGGTTACGTTACACGCAGTACCAAAACTGTCTTGGGCTAAATATAGTGCAATCATTAAAGCTACTGCGCCTTCATTAAAGCCTAGCATAGTTGTTAATAAACCCAGTGCCGACATTACTGCACCACCTGGTGCACCTGGTGCGGCAATCATTACTACACCTAACATCATAATAAATGGCAACATGCCCATTAATGAAGGTGCTTGCATGCTTGGTGATAAAAACATGACCGCCATTGCACAGGTTACAATTGTAATTGTAGAGCCCGATAAATGAATTGTCGCACAAAGCGGAACCGTAAAATTGGCTACGTCTTCTTTTACGCCATTCGACTTACTTGATTGTAATGATACTGGAATTGTTGCAGCGCTAGACATTGTGCCCAAAGCGGTAAAGTACGCTGGTAGCATATTTTTAATTAATTCGATTGGGTTGCGTTTTAGTAACAAGCCTGTAGATACATATAAAACAGTAAGCCATAACCAGTGCATAACCAACGCTGCAATAAGTACTACGCCAAATGCTTGTAGGGTATCAACAACTGTTCCTGCTACCGTCATTTCGGCAAATACACCTGCAATATAAAATGGTAATGCCGGTATTATCACCTTAGATAATAAGCCATCAACAATATCACGCCCCTGATCAGACACTGTTTTAAGCGTAGTCAATTCAAGCTGGCTCATGCCAATACCAAATATAAATGCGCTCATTAATGCAGTCATCACGCCCATTAGTGGCGGAATTTCTAAATCAATAAAACTACCAACTTGTGTCGCTGATTCAGCTTCAAATGTAATACCGCCACTTAAAAATGGAATTACTGTGCTAACCAGTAAAAAAGCCAGTGTGCCAGCAATAACAGTAGAGCCATAAGCAAAACCAACTGTTTTACCTAATAAGTGCCCTGACCCTTTTGGTAGTCCAGCAATACCCGATGCAATAAAAAATAAAATGATCAGCGGTATAGTAAAGGAGATCAATTGTCCAATCAGTTCTTTAACAGTATATAAAAGTTCAACGCCTATTAGTGGTAAATAGAGTCCAGCTAAGATACCGGCCACAATACCGGCAATTAATTTTAAGATTAACTTCATTGTGATTGCTTTCTTGAATTTAGATACTGTGTTTTTATCATGTTTTGCATAGCTTGTATCATAAAACTGTTCAACTGCAGTTCATTTGCACAAATAAGCAACAATACGGTGAGTATTAAGTCTTTAATAGATTAATTGTTAGAATATAAATAAATATAACACGCCTTTCAAAAGTTTATTTTTCTACTTAATCTGAACTCTGATTAAGAGATTTACTAACGTATTGAATCATAGTTATATTTAATTTTATTTTCTCTAGCCAGAAGTTTTCAATGAAAACAAGGCGAATTTACGCGTCAATAGCTGGCCTATTGCAAGTAAATTCAACGCAATTAGCGCTGAAAATAGCTGCTTGAGATAGATTTATTATCCGGAGCTCAGGTTCCTTAAGTAACACTTGTAATGATCACGAGGCCAAGTTTTTATTTAATTAGGGTTTATTTATCTTTTAAGCGTCGTTAGCGTCAATTAATGGGCAGTAACCACATTAAGAAGGCCCTGCATAGCTCAAAAATCAACCACACCACGGTAAATTCAAGCTTGAGAAATAAACACATCCTCGTTATAAGCCCAATAAATATATGTTATAGCCAAACTTTACTTTAAATTTTTTAAACTCACAGTAAAGTATGCTTATATAGTTAATAGCAAAACTACTAACATGTTAAGCGGATTGTATCCAAAGGAACATTATGTCTACTATTTTTGAAGATAACTCACTAAGCATTGGTAATACACCGCTGGTAAAACTTAACCGTGTTACCGGTGGCAACGTATACGCAAAAATTGAATCTCGCAACCCAAGCTTTAGTATAAAATGTCGTATTGGTGCATCAATGATTTGGGAAGCTGAAAAATCAGGGCAGCTAACGAAAGATAAAGAACTAATTGAGCCTACATCTGGTAATACCGGTATTGCGCTGGCGTTTGTGGCAGCATCTCGTGGTTATAAACTAACCCTTACCATGCCAAATACTATGAGTTTAGAGCGCCGAAAACTGCTCAAAGCATTAGGTGCAAACCTAGTACTAACCGATGGCGCAAAAGGTATGAACGGTGCAATTGATAAAGCAAAAGAAATTCAAGCAACCGCTCCCGATAAATATATTTTATTACAACAATTCGAAAACCCGGCAAACCCTAAAATTCACTTTGAAACCACCGGCCCTGAAATTTATGATGCCCTTGATGGTAAAGTAGACTTTTTTGTTGCAGGCGTTGGTACTGGCGGTACTATCACTGGTGTTAGTCGCTACCTTAAAAACGAAAAAGGTCTCAATGTAAAATCGATTGCTGTTGAGCCAACAAATTCACCGGTTATTAGCCAAACGCTAGCAGGTGAAGAAATTAAGCCTGGGCCACATAAAATTCAAGGTATTGGTGCTGGCTTTATTCCTGGTAACTTAGATTTAAGTGTGATTGATGGTGCAGAGCAAGTATCTAACGAAGATGCTATTGCGATGGCACACCTACTAATGAGACAAGAAGGTATATTAGTAGGTATTTCATCTGGCGCAGCGGTTGTTGCGGCGAAACGTATTGCTGAAAAGCCTGAAAATGCAGATAAAAATATAGTGGTTATTTTACCAAGTGCCACTGAGCGTTATTTATCAAGCCCCATGTTTGATGAAGAGTTTAGTGAACAAGAGCTCGTACAATAAGTATTTTGTTTGAAAAAAGGATGCTCTTAGCATCCTTTTTTATTACTTATTTATTCACCCCCCTTTACATCCGTGCAATAAAGCCACACACTTTGTAAAGAATGAATAAATTATATTGATGATGAAAAAACTAACCTCTTTTTTAAGCTTAACTTTTTGCCTATTTATTATTAGCTGCACTGAAGAAGTTGCCCAAGTTAATAGCACGCCGGGCGATGCTGCAACGGCTTATTTTGACGCGCTTTATAATCAAAAAAATCTGCATAAAGCCAGCACTATAGCAACCCCAAACCTTGCCCGCATTATGAAATCATATGGTACTGCTAAGCAATTTTCTCGCACCTTATTAAACATGCAATATGATCAAGTGGTTATAGAAGTTGATATGTCTAATATGAGCTTACGGGAGCAATATGGCGACTCGGCTAAAATTAATCTTATATTCACCGGCACTCTAAATGGTAAAAAAATTGATGATATGCGCAGCGTTAAAATGCGTCATAAAAAAGGCCTATGGTATATAGATAAAATAGTGACCGATCCTTACGCTCGTTAACTTAAATGAATTAAACGCAAAAAGGCCTTACATTTGTAAGGCCTTTTTCGTTTTAGTTATTACTTAAAGCACTGCGTTATAGCTCACCAGGTTGAAAGTTATCAACTGCTATGGCTTGCTTTCTTAATTTATTAGCATGATGCATTGCATCGGCATCGGTTTGCTTTAATAAATCGTTTTCAAGCGCATAATTAATCGCCCCCTCAATATCAAGCGTAGCGGGCACCTTCCCTTTACGCTGCCATTGTTTTAGATCTTTAAATTGTGTTTGCATATCATGCATTGCTAAAAATGCACTTTCCATTACACCCGTACCCGCGTTTTCATCCACATAACATAAATGCGTTAAACGGTTTCTAAACACACCTGGTTGAGTCATATGTTTACAAATACTTTGTGCAATGGCATCACTTGGTTTGTGATAATGATTACCGAGTGGGAATACAATACGTTTGAGCACAAAGTTAACCACAGGGTTTGAGAAGTTTTTAAAGAAACCATCAAATGCTTGGCCAATTTCATACAATGACGTTTCTATTGCGTATTTAACAAAGGGTAAGTCGGCTTGTTGACGCCCTTCGTCTTCAAAACGTTTTAGTACGGTTGACGCTAAGTACAAATGGCTTAATACATCACCTAAACGTGCCGATATCATTTCTTTACGTTTAAGTTCTCCGCCTAACATGAGCATGGCTACATCTGTACATATGGCAAGGCCACGGCTCATTCTTGTCAGTTGCTTATAGTAAACTGCTGTTTCGCCACTTACCGGTGCTTTAGCAAAACAACTACGCGTTAAACCATGCACAAGTGCCATGCTGGCGTTGCACGCGGCAAACATAATATGGTCCATTAATAAACCATCAAATTGCTCTAATGCAGCGTCATCATCTTCCATCGCTGCCGCTTCCATTTCTTTTAATACAAACGGATGACAACGTGTGGCACCTTGGCCAAATATCATTAAATTACGGGTTAAAATATTAGCGCCTTCTACCGTAATCGATACTGGGATCCCCATATAGCCATGCGCTAAATAGTTATTTGGACCAACCTGAATGCCTTTACCTGAATGAATATCCATCGCATCGTTCATTACTGTACGACCCATTTCAGTCATATGGTATTTAGCAATAGCGGTAACAACTGAAGGGCTGAGTTTTAAATCAATTGCACCTGCCGTCATTAAACGACACGACTCAAGCGCATAGGTTAAACCACCAATACGTGCAAGTGCTTCTTGTACACCTTCAAATTGACCAATAGACACACCAAACTGTTGGCGCACCATGGCGTAAGCTGAGGTCATTTTAGCGGCTAAATGCCCTGTTGCTGTACTTAATGCTGGCAATGAAATGCCACGCCCTGCACTTAAACACTCAACCAACATGCGCCAACCACGTCCAGCGCCTTGCTGCCCGCCTATAATCCAATCCAGTGGAATAAACACATCTTCACCGTACGTTGTGCCATTCATAAACGCCATATTTAGTGGGTAATGGCGCTCGCCAGTTTCAACTCCAGGGTGATCAGTAGGGATAAGCGCACAGGTAATTCCCAGCTCTTTTTCTCCACCTAATAAACCATCAGGGTCATACATTTTAAAGGCAAGCCCTAAAACCGTTGCCACAGGCGCAAGCGTAATATAACGTTTTGACCAATTTAAACGCAGGCCTAAAACCTCTTCGCCATTATGCTCCCCCATACACACCACGCCTGAGTCAGGAATGCTTCCTGCATCAGATCCGGCTTCTGGACCTGTTAGTGCAAAACAAGGTACATCTTCACCAGTCGCCAACGTAGGCAACCAGCGGTTTTGTTGCTCTGTAGTACCGTAATGTAGCAGTAATTCACCTGGGCCTAAGCTATTAGGTACCATTACGGTAACAGCTGCTGTTAAGCTTTTTGTGGCAATTTTTGACACTATAGTAGAGTTTGCAATCGCAGAAAATTCACGCCCACCAAATTTTTCAGGAATTATTAATGCAAAAAAACCTTCCGATTTTAAGTAATCCCAAACATCTTTTGGTAAGTCTTTATCTTTTTGCACAATTTGATAATCGTCAAGCATAGCCAATAAAGTCTCTACTTGATTATCCATAAAGGCGTTTTCTTTATCACTTAGCTCAGGCTTAGGAAAGCGGTGCAGCTTTTGCCAGTCTGGGTTACCACTAAATAACTCACCATCCCACCAAACATCACCAGCTTCCATTGCCTCGCGCTCGGTTTGTGATAACGGCGGTAATACTTTTTTAAACATTTTAAAGGTAGGTCGACTGATTAAATTGAGGCGAATATTTTTAACTGCAAATATAACCACCACCACGACCAGCAATATAATAAAAAATGTCATGTGCATATTCCTTGATACATTGAATGAAAATAGTGGTTTAATTATGACCGTTCTCAAGTTAAATACAATCATTCTTCAGTCGTAAGTTATGCTTAGTTTATTTAAAAATCACCTCTTTTAACTTTCTGCATAGCTTTAGTTATTATTTTTAACTCAATTACTTACTTTAAAAATACAAAAACCCCGCTTAGTATTAAGCGGGGTTTGTTTTTACTCTTAAGTAAATTAACTATAAGCCTTAATTAAAACTGAAAACGCATGTTAGCAAAGTAAGCATCGTTGCCTGAATCATCAGCATTGTTACCGTAACCAACTTTAATACCTACATTTTCATTAATGAAATGCTGAGCACCAAAGCTGTAAGCATCTTGCTTGTTGTAGTTAGCAAATACAGATGTTGCTTTTGAGAAGTAGTAGTTAGTTTCTGCTACCCATTGGTTTTGGGCATCATCAATGCTCTCGTATTTACCTTCAAACGTTAAGAAGTTACCTTGTTGCAAGTCAATAAAGTATTTAGCTGCTACTGCACGGTAATCAAAGTCGTCATCAGCGGTTACTGTTACACCAATGTAGTCAGTGCTGTTTAGCATGTGGTTGTAAGCTAAATCAAATAACGCAAAATCTTCACCGTTTTTGTTTTCAACTAAAGTTACTTTAGCCAGTAAGTTTGGGTTAAAAAAGAAACCACCTGAAAGCGTGTAAAACTCATTGTGCGAACCAGTATCAAGGTTACTGTAAGATGCACCTACCACAAAGTTGTTAATAAAGTATTCGCCACCAACTGAAGTTACGTCACTAGAGTCGTCGTCAGCGTAGCTGCCATATACATTACTTTGTTTATTTATGTATTCAAACTGATCGTACGGGCCTAATGTTTTTTTAGGCGATAAATAGTAAATAGAATCCACCGCAACGGTATTGTTATTGCTGCTAGTTTCATGCTTAAAGCCTAGGTTACTAATTGACTGATAGCTATCTGCTGCCATTGCAGTGGTTGCAGCGCTAGATAATAAAATACTTGAGATAATAACTGCTAACTTTTTCATTATGATAAATCCCTATTTATATGACTTTTTTATGTCTTAGCTGGGTAGCTGAGATCGAGGGACATGCTAACGCTGTGAAACTGAATGAAAACTTAACTAAGCACTTGTATTCATTAAGTTAATTGTAATGAAGTGTAGGTATGTGTAAGATTAAAGTAATTGCAACACCATGCTAACAACTACTTTAACTAAACTAAGTATTACAGTGCATATTGGCTAATAATACGATAAACATCATTAATATTATCGCCAGACTTAAAGTCTTTACTAATAGGTGTAGAGTCTGAGCCAACCCATATTTTCAGCTCGGCATCTAGATCAAAATGCCCTGCGCTTTCTTTACTAAACTTTGTTATTTTTGAATAAGCTATACTGATCATCTCCATTTTAGAACCAGTAACACCTTGTTTATCTATCAAGATCAATCGCTTGTTAGTAAAAATAAACATATCGCGTATTACTTTATAAGCCTTTTCAACCTGTTCGCCTTCTATTAAGGTATTTAATAATACTTTTTCTAAGTCGGCATCATCTACTTCGCTAGCGTTACCCATTAACCCACTGAATAATCCCATTATAATTTCTCCTGTTTAAAAATTTGATTCTCTAGGGTGTGTCCGTTCACAAGCTGCCTATATTGCCAGTTATGCTGATGGCAAAAGTTAAGCAATGCAATATCAAGCGGTTCACCTGTAGGCTGGTACTCAATTACAAACTCTTTATGTTGGCTCATATATACACGGCTTATACCTGCAATCGATTGCAACTGTTGCTCTACATTTTGATAATTTTCATTAAGCATTAGGGTATAAAAATGTGTATCTGACTTGTTTTCTTTGGTTTGATGCTCGCTTAAAACGCCTTTATCTAAATGCAATACTTGCGAGCAAAGTCGCTCCAGCTCGGTTAAATCGTGCGAGCTTAAAATAAAAGTAGCCTGCTCACTTAAATCAGAAACCAGCTCGCGTACTTCTCTGGCATGAATAGGATCAAGCCCCGCAGTGGCTTCATCAAGCATCACTATTTGCGGCTCACCAATAAGCGCCTGTGCTATGGTTACACGTTTACGCATACCGTGTGATAAGTCCCCTGCACGCTGCTTTGCAATCTCTTTTAGACCAACCAAGTCAAGTACACGTAGCGCCTCAGTTTGGCTTTGCTTAGCGCCCATACCCTGTAGTTTTGCATAAAAGGCAAGTTGCTTGTCTATATTAAAACGAGGGTCAAGCTGCGCGTCTTGCGGTAATGCACTTACTTTATTAAATAAAGCTGCGCTGCCAGGCTTATGCCCTAATATTTCAAGACTGCCTTTACTGGGCGCTATATAGCCGCATAACAAACTAAATAAGGTGGTTTTACCCGCGCCATTTGGCCCAACAAGCGCCACTGGCGCACCTTTATTTATTTCAAAGTTCACATTATTAAGCGCAAGTTTTGCGCCATACGATTTACTCAAACCGCTGCCTGTAATTAATGCTCTCATAGTGAGCTCCTTGCAAAAACACGCTGAGCAACGCTTAGTAATACCGCTGTTTGGATCAGTGGAATAGCCACCGCGCTTAGTAATGGTAAATTTTGTCCAGCTAATAGCTCTATTTGTACACCCGGAAATAAATAATCAAGCATACCTAATGCGGGGATTTGCCACTGCAAAATACCAACAACAATACCGCCTGCCGTAAAATATAAAATTGCCAACACTATAGATAAACGCGATGAGCGAGCAAAGGTATTTATCAACGTCATAAGAGCTACAAATGGGCACAGAGTAACCACTAATATTAAAAATATAGAAAGTGCGCGGGTAAAGCCACCAGCAAGTAAACTAGGATCTCTAAACCCCAGCACAGCGAGCGTAGCCACCAGGGTAATACCTACCAAGCATGCTAATACCGCTAATTGCCCTAAAAAACGGCCAAAGAGTATTTCAAAACGTATTGAACGCAGCGATAAAAAACGAAGTGTGCCACGCTCTCTATCGCCTACCGTTTGGTCGCTGCAAATAAACACACTAAATATCGGAAAGCTATACAAAGCAATCAGCCAATACATAGCAAATTCGGCCTCAGGCCAATCAAGTAATTTACTTAAACCTATGGAGCCAGATATGTCACGGGCAATTTGTTCAAAATCGGGCGCACTTACAATGCCTACCGCTTGCCCTATCGGGTAGCGCAGTATTATTAGCCACACCAATGCAAAGGCAGCTAATGCAATGAGCCCACGTTTAGTTAAAAACATACGTACGAGCTCAAAGCCTGCTATTTGCGTTAGTCGCCCTATGTTTATCGGTAATGGTGTTGCCATTGACTATCCTTAATGACTTTTTGTTTTCAGTATATTTATCCACACTAAGTGTAAATACCTTGAATTACCAGCAAAAAAAAGCTCACTAATGGTGAGCTTTGTAACAATACATTTTAATCTAACAGCATAAATTACATTAAAAATTATAAATGCTGCTTATAAACCTCAAGTGCTTGGCTTAAGTCGTTGATTAAATCGTCTACATCTTCAAGGCCTATATGCAAACGAATAACGGGCCCTAAATCCCAACCTGTATCCGAACGCAGTCCTTTCATGGTTAAATTAGCGGTTACTAAGCTTTCAAAGCCGCCCCACGAAAAACCCATTTTAAAATAGTGTAGGCTATCTAAAAACGCATCTATGGCAGCCTGATCCCCTGCTTTCATTACTATTGAGAACAAACCATTACTGCCATCAAAGTCACGTTTAAAAAATTCATGCCCCGGGCAAGTAGCAAATGCTGGGTGGCGAATATGATCAACAAGCTCATGTTGCTCAAGCCATGTAGCCACTTCTATTGCTGCTTTTTCGTGTTGATTTAAACGCACAGCCATAGTGCGTAAGCCCCTAAGTGCTAAATATGCATCGTCTGCGCTAGTGCATTGCCCGAGTAAATAGGAGTTTTCGCGCAAAGTTAGCCAATACTTTTTATTAGCAACAGCCACGCCCATCATTACATCAGAATGGCCTACTATATATTTAGTAGCTGCTTGAATACTAATATCAACACCGTGCTCAAGCGGACGATAATGCAAACCGTTGCCATAGGTATTATCAAGCATGGTCATTATGTGGTGCTCGTTTGCTACTTTTACCATAGCCGGTACATCTTGAATTTCCATGGTAATAGAGCCCGGCGATTCCAAAAACAATACCTTGGTGTTTGCTTTAATGTAGTCTTTAATTCCCGCGCCTATAGTAGGTGGGTAATACGTAGTGCTAATACCCAGGCCGGCTAGAATTTTATCGCAAAAATCACGAGTAGGTTCGTATACATTATCAACCATTAAAATATGGTCGCCGGTTTTTAAAAACGACAGCAAAGTTTGGCTAATTGCAGCTGCGCCACACGGATAAAGTACACACCCTTCGCCGCCCTCAAGCTCAGTTATCGCCTCTTGCAGCGCAAAGTGGGTAGTTGTGCCTCTACGGCCATAAAATAAGGTTTTGTCACCACATGTTTTAGCGGCTTTTTTTAATTCTGCTACTGAGTCAAATACTATGGTTGATGCACGTTGCACAACCGGATTAACTACACCGTGGGTATAGGCTTTTTTACGTCCTGATGTAACAAGTTGGGTATTTTTATTGCTTTTGCTCGTCATGCTTAATCCTTATTATTTAGCCAGTACTCAATTAAATAGCGAGAAATAGAATCTGTTCTGGGAAGCTTTAAATGCTCCCCTTCGTCATGCCAATTACCAAACTGGCGTAACTCTTCACGACTAAACCACTTAGCATCGTCAAGTTCGTTTTTATCAACATTAATATCTTCTGTAACCGCTTCGGCAAAAAAGCCCAGCATTATTGATGAAGGAAACGGCCAAGGTTGTGATGCAACATAACGTACATTATTTACTTCAATACCCGCCTCTTCTTTTACCTCACGAGCAACTGCTTGCTCGAGTGTTTCACCGGGATCAACAAAGCCCGCTAACGACGAATACATACCGCTCGCCCACGCAGCTTGACGACCTAGTAAACAGCGCTCTACCCCATCGGCAAACACTTTAGTAACCACCATAATTACTGCAGGATCAGTGCGCGGAAAAGTAGGGTGTTTACAGTTTTCGTTTTCGCATACTCGCGAATGCCCGGCTTCTACTAAATGATTTTTACTGCCGCAACGTCCACAAAAACTATGGGTTGCATGCCAATAACATAAGCCGCGTGCAAGTGCCGCTATTGAAGCGTATTTAATGGTTACTTGAGGGCCGTATTGGCGTATGTCAACAAACTGTGCGCCGTCAATTAAAGGATCAAGTATGCTCGTATCTAGCTTAGATACATCAAGAGCAAACACCCCATCTTTTGCATTGTTTAAGCCAACAAAAATAGCATTCGTTAAATCTAAATGGGCAACCTGTTGATACGATAAATAACTAACTTTTGGGGTATCTTTAATAAATAAGGTTTGATTATTTTTAACTAAAACCCACTTACTTTGCGCCGACATATGCGCTTTAAGCCACTCTGGGTCGTTACGAAAATTTGAGCCTCTGTCTAGTGGCATGTTGCTGTAATGAAGCATTTAAATCCTTAGGTACACGTTATGTTTTAAAATTACCATAACCCTTTAGTAAACCCAATTTATTAGCGCGATAAAAAAAGCCTAAAATAGGCTTAATTGCTATATAACACTGCAGTATTAAAAAGTCTCATGTTGCAGGGGCTAATAGCCTATGTGAGTGTTATTTTTTGGCTATTTAGTAAACCTTGATTTAAAGCAAAAATGTATTGTCGATTAAATGAAATTGCTCAGCACTTTGTTTTAATGCCTCTGCGGTTAACCTATCAGCGCCATATACATCACACGGAACATTATATTGGCTTTTTAAATGCCCCAACAATAAAGCAAAGTCGCCATCACCAGAGAGTAAAATAACTTTATCAAGGTTTTTACCATGCTCAAGCATATCAATGGTTATACCCACATCCCAGTCGCCTTTGGCACTGCCATCGCGGCGTTGAATAAATGGCTTAAGTTTTACCTCAAAACCAATTGCACGCAAAATATTTTGAAACTGGCTTTGTTTTTCATCCCCTCGGTAAATTGCATAAGCAAACGCACATTCAATATTATATTGCTGCGCCATAACTCGCCAAAATGCGTTGTAATCAAAGTTTTTTCCGTAACTTTCACGGCAAGTGTAATAAATATTTTGTACATCGACAAAAATACCTACACGGGGTTTGGTATTTTGCAGCTCGTGTTGTGAAGTCATTTAATTTCCTAATCAGGATTTATAGTAATGGCGTGGTGCTATTAAAATAAGTGTACCTTGCATTTTTTATTTAAGTAACCTAAATTGGTTACTTAACTCCATGTAACCAATTTAGGTTACATTTTAAAAAGTAACTATTTCGAGGCTCATATGATTGGTGTGATCAGCGGCGACATTATTAAATCACAAACTATTCCTCAGCAGCAGTACGATGCCATGCTTTATCAGCTAGAGCAAAGCCTAAGAAGTATTACCACACAGCACACTCATTGGAATATATACCGAGGCGATGCCTTTCAATTACAGTTAAACAACCCAGAGCAATTATTTAAAACCGCTATTTTAGTGTATTTACACTTAAAAGCATCGGGGTATGAACTACGCCAAAGTATGGCTTTAGGGAAAATAGATAATCCGCGCAGCGATATAAAAACCGCAACCGGCTCTGCCTTTACCCTCTCTGGGCAAGGGCTAGATAAAATAGCCAATCAACGCTTTATTATTAATATTGCAGAGCAACAACTCGATGAGAGCTTAAGCCTTAATCTAGCCTTTGTAGATGTGTTACTCACTAAAATTACGCTAAAGCAGGCCAATGCCTTGTATGTGTACTTAACTAAAGCCGACAACAGCCATGCCGCTGTAGCTAAAGAGCTAAAAACAAGCCGGGAGAATGTTACTAAATTGCTTAATTTAGCGCATTACCAACTAATAGAGCGTTTTATTAAATACACTCAGCAATGTATCCAAAAAATAATCGCAGGAAGTAAATAATGGCATTTTCACTCTTACTCGTTGCCCTCATTATTGGCCACCTACTCGCCGATTTTTACTGGCAACCCATGAGCTGGGTAAACGACAGAAACACCCGTCACTTTAAAGCAAAAAAACTTTACTACCATGTATTAGTTCACGGCGTGACTAGCGCACTACTTATTACGCTTTGGGAGTATACCTTTGGCTGGCAACAACTGAGTAGCGTATTTCTTGCCACCAGTATTATCGTGATTAGCCACTACTTTATTGATATTGCAAAGTCGTACTCTAATAAAGGCGTAGTGCCTTTTTTATTCGACCAAATTGCACATATCATCATTATTATTGCGATAAGTATTTGGCTAACAGATAACAACAGCTTTATAGCTGCAATAGGTAAGCTATTAACTAACCCCAAAGTATTATGGCTGGTATGCGGCTATATAATTATTTTAAGCCCCAGCGCTGTATTTATAAAAATGATGCTAGAGCGTTTAACAGCTAACTTTAGCATTAGTGGCAGTTTGCCCACGGCTAGCGCATTTTAATCCCAGACTCTAACAGGGTTGAGCGGTAATCATCGTCTAGCCCTGCCATTTTCTTTTTCCTCGCCATACTAGCTGACTTAGATGTATCTT
>NZ_JAATTW010000064.1:0-17264 GCF_013414205.1 Pseudoalteromonas sp. MIP2626 | reverse complement strand
AATACAGGAGCCGTATACGAGGCCCGTACGTACGGTTCTGTGAGAGGGATGAGGCAAAAGCCTCACCCTACTCGATGTAGCTGCCTAATAATGGCGGTTTATTGTTATTATTATTTTACTAAAAGAGTATAGCCAAATATTAAGCGTTAAATATATTTCGCTTTTATAGCGCTAATAATATCGACGTTAGCTGCTGGAAACTCGTAGTTATCTAGCTCGTCAATACTTACCCAAGCATTATCTTGCCCTTCTGCGCCATGTGCTTCACCACTAAAGTTACTCACCACATGTACGTTCAGCTTTACCGTTTTATCATCGTAATCGTGTTTTATTGTTAGCAACTCACTGGAACTAAAAATAGTGATGCCAATCTCTTCTTGAAGTTCACGCTTAAGTGCTCTAAATACACTTTCACCGGCTTCAATTTTACCACCAGGAAACTCCCACAAACCTCCTTGATGTTGATCATTTGCCCGCTTGCAAATAAACAGAGCGTTATTTTTTTTAATTACGCCAACAGCCACATTTACAATTATACTAGTCATTTTATCTCCCTTAAACACCATAAAAAAAGCGACGCAAGCGCCGCTTTTTACGAAATTTATTACACTATTGGATTATTTTAATTTACCACAACATTGCTTAAATTTTTGACCTGAGCCACAAGGACAAGGATCGTTACGGCCTACTTTTGGCTCGCTACGTGCCATTACAGTTGCGCTTTGTGGTGCTTCGCCGCCTACATGCTCAACTTCTTCATGCTGATATTCGCGAGGAGCGTTTTCACTTTTACGGTGTTGCTCTTCTACTTTTTCAACATCCTCTTCGGCGCGTACTTGTACTTTACTTAAAATACTTACTACATCTATTTTTAAGTTTTCTAGCATTTCAGCGAATAGCTCAAACGATTCACGCTTGTACTCTTGCTTTGGATTTTTTTGCGCATAACCACGTAAATGAATACCTTGGCGTAAATGATCCATTGCTGCCAGGTGATCTTTCCAATGCTGATCTAGGCTTTGTAACATAATCGCTTTTTCGAATTGACGTAGTACTGAATCGCCTACCATCTCTTCTTTTTGCTTATATGCTTGCCCAACCGACTCTTCAATGCGCTCACGAAGTTTTTCTTCATAGAGTTTATTGTCATCAGCTAGCCACTGAGTAATTGGCAATTCAATTAAGAAGTCTTGTTTTAAGCGCTCTTCAAGGCCAGGTACATCCCACATTTCAGCCAAGCTTTGCGGTGCAATGTACTGATCAATAATATTACTCAGCACATCACCACGAATAACCGTGATAGTTTCTGAAATATCGCCTTCTTCAAGTAGTTCGTTACGCTGTGAGTAAACCACACGGCGTTGATCGTTTGCTACGTCATCGTACTCAAGTAATTGCTTACGCACATCAAAGTTACGTGCTTCTACTTTACGCTGTGCATTTTCAATCGCACGGTTAACCCATGGATGTTCAATAGCTTCACCGCGTTGCATACCTAGTTTACGCATCATGTTAGTCATGCGCTCGCCAGCAAAAATACGCATTAACGCATCGTCCATCGATAAGTAAAAACGGCTTGAACCGGCATCACCTTGACGACCAGAACGACCACGTAATTGGTTATCTATACGACGAGATTCATGGCGTTCAGTACCAATAATGTGTAAACCACCTGCATCAATTACTGCGTCATGGCGTATTTTCCATGCAGCTTTAATTTCAGCAATTTGTTCATCAGTTGGGTTTTCAAGCTTTTCAACTTCGCTGTGCCAGTTACCACCAAGTACAATATCGGTACCACGGCCAGCCATGTTAGTGGCAATCGTTACTGTGCCTGGTAGGCCAGCGTCTGATACGATATCAGCCTCTTGCGCATGAAATTTAGCATTAAGTACGTTGTGCTTAATTTTTTCTTTGCGTAAAAATTGCGATAAATACTCAGAGCTTTCAATTGAAATAGTACCTACAAGTACAGGTTGTCCGCGTTCTTGGCAGTCTTTAATATCAACTAAAATAGCTTCGTATTTTTCTTCTTGCGTTAGGTACACTAAGTCGGCGCGATCATCACGAACCATCGGCTTATTAGTTGGCATAACAACAGTGTCTAGGCCGTAAATAGACTGGAACTCAAATGCTTCCGTATCGGCTGTGCCTGTCATGCCCGCAAGTGTTTCGTATAAGCGGAAATAGTTTTGAAAGGTAATAGATGCAAGCGTTTGGTTTTCGTTTTGAATATTTACGCCTTCTTTAGCTTCAACAGCTTGGTGTAAACCTTCTGACCAACGACGACCTTCCATTGAACGACCAGTGTGCTCATCAATAATGATAACTTCGTTTTCTTTTACAACGTAATCAACATCTTTTTGATAAAGCTTATGAGCACGAAGCGCTGCATAAACATGGCTTAGTAGCGTAATGCTGGCTGCAGAATAAAGCGAATCGCCTTCTGCAATTAAGCCGCGCTCAGTAAGTAGCTCTTCAACTTTAATTTGGCCACGTTCAGTTAAATGAACTTGCTTAGACTTTTCATCAATAGTGAAATCGCCATCGCCTTCAATACCTTCTTCGTCTTCTTTTTCTTGTAGTTCAAGTAAAGGCACCATGGTATTAATTTCAGTGTATAGCTCTGAGCTGTCCTCAGCAGGGCCTGAAATAATAAGGGGCGTACGGGCTTCATCAATTAAGATAGAATCCACTTCATCGACAACAGCATAAAATAATGGACGTTGTACACGCTCATCTATGCTAAATGCCATGTTGTCACGCAGGTAGTCAAAACCAAACTCATTATTAGTACCGTACGTAATATCGGCAACATAAGCTTGTTTTTTCTGCTGTGGCATCATACCCGGTACGTTACAGCCTACTGTTAAACCTAAAAACTCAAATAACGGACGGTTAGTTTCCGCATCGCGTTTAGCTAGGTAGTCGTTCACGGTAATTACGTGTACGCCCTTACCAGTTAAACCATTTAAGTAAGCAGGTAATGTAGCTGTGAGTGTTTTACCTTCACCGGTACGCATTTCTGCAATACGGCCTTGGTGCAGTACCATGCCACCGAGTAGCTGTACGTCAAAGTGACGCATGCCATTTACACGTTTAGATGCTTCACGTACCACAGCAAATGCTTCAGGCAGTAAGTCGTCAAGGCTTTGTCCGTTATCGTAACGTTCTCTAAACTCTGCTGTTTTCGCTTTTAAGTCGTCATCAGAAAGCGCTTCTAATTGCGTTTCAAGTGCATTGATCAGTGCGACCGTCTTTCTTAGGTTTTTAATAGTGCGGTCATTGCGACTACCAAAAATCTTGGTAAATAAATTAGATATCATGATAAAACCGTTACAATGTATTTTTTTGCCAGCCGTACATCGGCTAACCCATTTTTAACAATTGATAATTAATGTATTCTTTAAAGTAACACCGAGGACACATTAATTAGCAATTTTGTATTAAACCGTTCAAAAAGCACTGTTTATTACGTGTGCTACTATACCAGACTCTGCTAAACAACAAACCATCTCACTAAAAAGATATGGATTAAAAACAGAAAAACTTAATCTAGTACATAAAATTGCTATATATTTTTATACGAGGTGAAAACTGCTAGCAAAGCTAGTGATATTAAGTAAGTTTCCACTTTGAAATATCAACAGTCACTCAAAGATATGGTGCTGAATAAATTAAAAACAAGGGGGTAATAAGCGCTTAAAGTTTATCCTCAAGCGCTTAAATATAAGTAGCCGGCGTTTATAGTTTAAACTGGTTTACCGTTTTATTTAATGCCCCTGCAAGGTCACTTAAATCATGTGCTTCATTGGCAAGTGTGTGTGCATGCTCTGCGGTACTATTAACTAAACTATTAATAGCACTAAGGCTGGTATTAATATCTTCTGCTACTACCGTTTGTTGCTCGGTAGAGGTGGCAATTTGATGACTTTGATCTTGTACTTTAGTTACCGACAGGGCAATGCTTTGTAGTGAGCTAAGTACTTCTTTTGTTTGCAACACAGAGTCCTCGGTTTGTTTTTGCCCTTGTAGCATCATACTAGAGGCTTGCTGAGCAATTTGCTGTAAACGGGTAATCATATTGCGAATATCGTCGGTTGACTCTTGTGTACGACTCGCCAACGAGCGAACTTCATCGGCAACAACGGCAAAGCCGCGGCCATGTTCTCCGGCGCGGGCCGCTTCTATGGCTGCATTAAGCGCGAGTAAGTTGGTTTGATCGGCAATTGAGTTAATTACATCAACCAATGCGCCTATGTTATTACTTTCTTGCTCAAGCCCGGCAACCACCTTAGAGGCTTCGCCAATATGTTCAGCCAGCGCACTCATTACACTTTGTGCTTGGCTTGAGCGGCTTGCACCATCGGCAGTAATTGCTTGTACTTCTTCTGCTGCGGTATTTGTTTGCTGTGCGTTACGTGATATTTCTTGCACGGTAGTGGCCATTTCTGTCACTGCGGCACTAACACTATCTACTTGTTGTTTTTCTTGCTGAATTTCTGAATTCGTTTGTTGCGATACCGTTTTAAGCTGATCGGCAGCGGCACTTAATTGCTCAGCTTGTGCTGCGGTGTCTAGCATCATCGCTCGCAACTTATCAATAAAGGTATTCATATGATTAGCCAGTTGGCCTACTTCGTCTTGGCTATCAATATTAATTTTTTGGGTTAAATCACCCTCGCCAGAAGCAATGTCGCGCATAATATGCGTGAGTGTAGTGATTGGTTTTGAAATCATATGGGTGGCCCATAAAATCATTGCTAAAATAATCACTAAAATAATGATAACAGCGGTTGTAGTGGTTGTAACCGCAGCATTTACCGGGGCTTCAATCATACTGGTTGGAATTAATAAACCCACATACCAATCTAAATGAGGCTGCTCTAATTGTAGGCGGTTATAAACCACATAAAATTGCTCGCCTTTAAGCATAACAGTTTGGCTACCCGCGAGGTTATTTTGCATTGCACTGTTAAGTGTTTTAAACCCTGAGGTATTATTAAATTGTTGTTCAAGCGCATCGAGTCCGTCTTTACCGTTAGGGCCTTCGTCGGTGACAGAGAGTTTATGCCCAGATGCTTTTGAAAAGTGCACAACTTTTTGTTGATCATCTAATAAAAAGCCATAGCCTTGGCCGTTAAAGCGAATGTTTTCGACCATGTCGTTAATTTTATTAAGTTGTAAGTCAACGCCGCCCACACCAATTAATTTGCCTTGTGGGTTATAAACAGGTTGTTGTACAACTGCTGAGGCATCGCCGGTGGTTAAGTCTACCGAAATAGGGCCTACGTAAAGCTTATTAATTTGCATTGCTTCTTGCCACCAACCTCGTTTGTACGCGTAGTAAGGTTCGCCATTATAATATGCAGTACGTTCGTTTTCTTTAAAGTACTCGCCGGTAGTGGCTGAGGCAAAAAAAGCAGATAAAATATTTTCATCATTTGCACTTATGCGTACAAAGTCTTGATTTATAGCCAAGTAGCCGTTGGCATTTTCTAGGGCTTGATCGCGCTTATCCCACGCGGTAAAAAAATTCACCAAATGCGGATTATTAATAAAGGTGGCAACTACTTTACCGTATGTAGCAAAGTAACTTTGCATTGATAATTGCTCGCTTTGTAAGTAGCTTTGAGCCTCACGCTCTATATTAACTCTGGATAGTTTGGCAATATGGTTAACAAAAAAAGTAGAGGCAATGAGCAGTAAAATAGTAATTGTTCCGCCAATCAATAATAATATTTTTTTTCTTAATGATAAGTTATTTAGCATAAGTGCACATGTTGTTATTGTTTTTGTAACAGATATCTAAGCATATTTAATTTTAGAACTCTATGAAATGAGTTAAGAATTATACATTTAAATAAACGGGGTCATATAAATTGAATCATCAGAGTAACAACTTAGTGGTACTAGGCGCGGGCTGGCTAGGCAGTGCTTTATGCGTTAATGCGCAGCAAGCAGGTTGGCAAGTGCAGGGTACACACCGCTCAGCAGTGCATGAGCATGATTTTGAACGTCAGTTTTTGCTAGAAAATGGCCAGTTAACGCATCAAATTGATTTACAAAATGCCTACTGGGTGTGCGCTATTCCTCCACGTAGTCGCCATAGTGAAAACAATTATGCGCAAACATTAACGGCAGCACTTACACTGGCAAAAAAACTGAATGCTAAGGGCTTTTTACTTTGCTCATCAACGGGAGTGTACGATCAAGAATCAGGTGTATATAGCGAAAGCAGCGATATTTCGTGTACAAACGAGCGACAAATAAAGCTATATGAAGCTGAAGAGCAAGTACTAGAGCAAAACGGTAAAGTGCTGCGCTTAGCCGGTTTAGTTGGACCCAATAGAGAGCCGGGGCGTTTTATTGCAGGTAAAGAGCTAAATACCTCTGCCGAGCAAGTCGTTAATATGGTGCATCAGCAAGATGTGATTAACGCTATTTTTGCGGTGCTTGAGCATTGGCATCAAGGGCAGAGTATTTATAATGTGGTTAACCCGTCGCATCCTTGTAAGCGCGATTACTATGCGCAAAAGTGCCAACAACATGGCGGCGAAATGCCACGCTTTACGGGAACAGATACGGCTGAGCGCAAAGTGCTTGGCTCAGCCATTGAGGCGTTAGGGTTTAGTTACCAATACGCAATTTAATAAGATACTAAGCAGTCACCCTCAATAAAGTTGCATAACTTGCCTGCGTTTAATAACGCATTTGCAGCTTCAATATCGGGGGCAAAGTAACGGTCTTTATCGTAGTAGCTTACATGCTCGCGCAGTAAGCTTTTAGCACGCTCTACTTTAGCAGCAGCTGTAAGCTTCTTTCTAAACTCTAACCCCTGCGCGGCCGCTAACCATTCAACAGCAAGTACGCCTTGGGTGTTATCGGCCATTTCCTTCAAGCGCCTTGCCGCAAAAGTGGCCATAGACACATGATCTTCTTGATTCGCCGAGGTTGGCAAACTATCTACAGAAGCTGGGTGGGCAAGTGATTTGTTTTCAGATGCCAGGGCTGCGGCAGTTACTTGGGCGATCATAAAGCCTGAGTTTACGCCGCCATTTTCAACTAAAAAAGGCGGCAATTTAGATAGGCTAGAGTCAATTAGTAAAGCAATTCGGCGCTCGGCAAGTGCGCCAATTTCAGCAATGGCAATTGCTAAGTTATCGGCGGCCATTGCCACCGGCTCTGCATGAAAATTACCGCCAGAAATAATATCACCCACATCAGCAAATACCAGCGGGTTGTCGGTTACGCCGTTAGACTCACATAATAAAACTTCTGCCGCCTGGCGAATTTGGGTTAAGCAAGCACCAAGCACTTGTGGCTGACAGCGTAAAGAGTAGGGGTCTTGTACTTTTTCACAATTTACGTGTGATTCACTAATTTGTGATTGTGGACCTAGCAAGGCTCTAAATATAGCTGCAGTATCTATTTGCCCTTGTTGGCCTCGAATTTCATGAATACGCGCATCAAATGGTGCTCGGCTGCCCATGGCCGCTTCAATACTCATAGCGCCAATTACGCAGCTTTGTGCGTATAAATCCTCTGCTCTAAATAGCCCTTGTAATGCAAAAGCAGTCGAGGCTTGGGTGCCGTTTAAAAGGGCTAAGCCTTCTTTAGCGGCTAAGGTAAGTGGTTTTAGCCCCGCAATTTTAAGCCCTTGCTCGGCACTCATTATTTGCCCTTGGTGGCGCATGTGGCCTTCGGCTAGTAACGGCAAGCACATATGAGCAAGCGGTGCTAAATCGCCCGATGCACCCACCGAGCCTTTTTTAGGCACGCAAGGGTATACTTGGCTATTAAGCAACTGGATAAAAAATTCAATGACCTGCAAACGAATACCAGAATAGCCACGCGACAGTGAATTAATTTTTAAGGTGATCATTAAGCGTACGGTACTGTCATCCATATACTCGCCAATACCTGCCGCATGCGAAAGTACAATAGAGCGTTGTAATAGCTCTAGTTCGTTATCGGCAATTTTGGTGTTAGCTAATAAGCCAAAACCGGTATTAATACCATATACAGTGCGGTGCTCGTTAATTACGTTTTGCACTGTTTGTGCGCTGGCAGCTATTTGCGACTCGGCATGCTTTATAAGGCTCAATTTTACCGGTGAATTATTAATTTTTCTTAGTGTGTTTAAATCAAGCGAGCCGGGGGTGAGAGTTAGTTCAAGCATGATCATTCCTCGTTTAACATTGGTAAGTCTAGGTTTTGCTCTTTTGCACAATTTTTTGCTATATCGTAGCCTGCATCCGCGTGGCGCATAACTCCAGTTGCAGGGTCGTTCCACAGTACGCGGGCAATACGCTGTTTTGCTTCGTCGCTGCCGTCAGCCACAATAACTACGCCTGCATGTTGGCTAAAGCCCATACCTACGCCACCGCCATGGTGTAGCGATACCCAAGTTGCACCACTGGCTGTGTTAAGAAGTGCATTGAGTAATGGCCAATCAGATACCGCATCAGAGCCATCTAGCATAGCTTCGGTTTCGCGGTTAGGGCTAGCAACCGAGCCAGAGTCGAGGTGGTCGCGACCAATAACAACCGGGGCTTTAAGCTCGCCATTTTTAACCATGTTGTTAAAAGCGAGTGCAAGACGGGCTCTGTCTTTTAATCCTACCCAGCAAATACGCGCCGGTAAGCCTTGAAACTGAATACGTTCACGCGCCATATCAAGCCAGTTATGTAAGTGTGCGTCATCGGGGATTAACTCTTTAACTTTGGCATCGGTTTTATAAATATCTTCGGGGTCGCCCGACAGTGCCACCCATCTAAATGGGCCAATGCCTTCGCAAAATAAAGGGCGAATATACGCAGGGACAAACCCCGGAAAATCAAACGCGTTACTTACTCCTTCATCAAATGCCATTTGCCGAATATTGTTGCCATAATCAGTGGTAGCAGCGCCCGCTTGTTGCAGCGCGAGCATAGCTCTTACTTGCACAGCCATTGATTGCTTAGCTGCAGTTACAACCGCTTTTGGGTCTTGTTCGCGCATTTTAGCTGCATGTTCCATGCTCCAGCCTTGCGGTAAATAGCCATTTAGCGGATCGTGCGCTGAGGTTTGATCGGTGACCACATCGGGAGTAACGCCACTTTTAACTAAAGTGCTAAACACATCGGCGGCATTACCAAGCAACCCGACCGAAAGGGCGTCACCTTTTACGCACGCATTGGTTATAAGTTGTAGCGCGTGTTCAAGGTTGTTGGCTTTAATATCTACGTAACCGGTTTTTATTCTAAAATCGATACGGGTTTCATCGCATTCCACCACTAATGCACAAAAGCCTGCCATAGTTGCAGCAAGAGGTTGTGCGCCGCCCATGCCACCAAGCCCGCCAGTTAATACCCATTTACCTTTAGCACTGCCAGCAAAATGTTGTTTAGCCATGGCCACAAAGGTTTCGTAAGTGCCTTGCACTATGCCTTGTGAGCCAATGTAAATCCAAGAACCCGCAGTCATTTGCCCGTACATCATCAAGCCCTTTTTATCGAGCTCGTTAAAGTGCTCCCAATTAGCCCAGTGCGGTACCAAGTTAGAATTAGCTATGAGTACCCGCGGCGCATTACTGTGGGTTTTAAATACCCCTACAGGTTTACCCGATTGTACGAGTAGCGTTTCGTCATCTTCGAGTCTATCGAGGGTTGCTATAATTTTGTCGTAACTTGGCCAGTCACGTGCAGCGCGACCAATGCCGCCATAAACAACTAATGCATGGGGATGCTCTGCAACGTCAGGGTCTAAGTTATTCATTAACATACGTTTAGCAGCTTCGGTTTGCCAACTTTTAGCGCTAATTTTATCGCCGTGAGGGGCGCGTATTGTGCGGCTGTTGTCGAGTCGATTGTTCATGTTTACTCCCGTTGTAGTTTTTAATTATTATTTTTAAAAGTTAAGTGACCACCTAAACGATACTTACTTCCTGGTGAAACAAGCCGGGCATAACTCACAATGCCGTTACTTGACCAAGTGCGGCGAATGAGTTGCAGGCAAGGTTCTTGACTTGATAAGTTAAGCCACTGGCACATTTGTTTATTGGGCATAATGGCTTCCACCGTATGTGTCGCTTGGGTAAGCGGGGCTACATTCGATAAGTATTCATGTGGAGTAAGTAGTGTAAAGTTTTGTTGCAAGTACTGCGTGGCAAAAGCGGGGTTTACAAAGCGCTCCTCTACTTGCAGTGGTCTGGCATTTTCGTTATGCAGTAATACACTGCGATACACAGTGCTGTTAACTTTAATACCCAGTGCAATGGCAATGCTAGTAATTGCGGGTAACGACTCAAGCGCCAATACTGTACAGCTATAATTACCATTACGTTCTTTTACTTCATCGGCAATATTTTTAATTTCAAGTAATGACGACTGCGATTTAAAGCTAGCAACAAAGGTGCCTAACCCTTGGCTGCGAGTTAAAATTCCCGCCTCAGTTAGCTCGCTTAATGCGCGCCGAGCGGTCATACGGCTTACAGCAAATTGATTGCTTAGCTCGTTTTCAGAAGGTACACGCTGGTTTTCTTGCCATGTAGCACTGCTAATTTTATCAACTATAAACTGTTTTATTTGTGCAAACTTAGGTGTTGTCATGGTGTATTTAATTGTATTAAAAATAAACTATAAGATTAAGATGGCATAATTACCTTGTATATACAAGATGGGTTGTTAGACTATATTTTAGTCATTACAAAAAACACAAGAGCGCGAATATGCAAAGTGCAACATTAGATTATGAATTAGAAGATATTGATTTACTGCTTACCGATGCCAACATTGCCACTATGGATAGCACTTTAGAGACGCCTTATGGCGCGATAGAAAATGCAGCCTTAGCAATCAAAAATGGAAAAATTATGTGGCTAGGTGAGCAAAAAAACTTACCTAGTTTTGATGTGTTTGCAACGCCTACCTTGAGCATAAAAGGGCAATGGTTAACCCCAGGGTTAATAGATTGCCACACACATTTAGTATTTGCAGGCTCTAGAGCAGAGGAGTTTGAGCAGCGCTTACAAGGGGTGAGTTATGAGCAAATTGCTGCCCAAGGCGGCGGTATAACTAGTACAGTTAAAGCCACTCGCGCTGCCGATCATGAGCAATTATTTGTAGCCGCCAAAGACAGGCTAAATACCTTACTGGCAGAGGGCGTGACAACGGTAGAAATAAAGTCGGGTTATGGGCTCGATACAGCCAACGAAATAAAAATATTAGAAGTGGCGCGTTTACTCGATGAACATCATCCTATTAATATTAAAACCACTTTTTTAGGGGCGCATGCGCTACCACCAGAGTACAAAGGGCGTAGCGATGACTATATTGATTTAGTATGTAACGATATGCTTGATCAGGTAGTGGCTAATAACCTTGCTGATGCGGTTGATGTTTTTTGTGAGAATGTAGGCTTTAGCTATACCCAAACCAAGCGGGTATTCGAGGCTGCAAAAAAACATAACTTGCCAGTAAAATGCCATGCCGAGCAACTCTCTAATCAACACGGTGCTGAGCTGGTGGCGCAATTTAACGGGCTGTCGGCTGATCATATTGAATACCTAGATGAAGATGGCGTAAAAGCGATGGCACAGGCGGGCACGGTGGCGGTATTGTTGCCTGGTGCATTTTACTTTTTAAGAGAAACGCAACTTCCGCCAATAGCTTTGCTTAATCAATATAAAGTGCCTATAGCTATTGCTAGCGACTTTAATCCGGGTACTTCACCGCTGTGCTCGCTACAATTAATGATGAATATGGCATGCACATTATTTAGATTAACACCCGAGCAGTCACTTGCGGGAGTAACTCGTAATGCTGCTAAAGCTTTAGGGTTAACAGACCGCGGGGTTTTAAAAGTAGGTGCGAGGGCCGACATTGCACATTGGCAAATAAACCATCCAGCACAATTAAGTTACCAGTTCGGGGTAAATAAACTGTTAAATTTATGGATTATGGGTAAACTTAATTAGTCACACATTTACCCCAAACCTATAAGTAGGCCTTAATATTTATGCTTTTATTTAATTTTTTAGCCAGTACCAGTAGTACTAATTTGGGCTTACTTAGCGACAGCGGCTTGCCAATTTTTTTTAGTGGCGCTTTATTTATGGCGATGATTGCCACCTTGCTGAGCGTAAAAAATACGGCATCTAGATTAAGCTACTTATGCACAGGGTTAATAGGGTTGGCCATTTTAAGCAGTGGCGCTGCATGGCTTAGTGCTTTACTCGCATTAGGTTTTGGCTTTAACTTGTGGCATGCAATTGTACATAAAAACAAGCTGTTAATTATATTAAGTGCACTTGCTGCGGTGTTATTTATAGTATTACTTATAGCCATTGCAGCATTTGGTATTGCACTGTTTTGGGTTGTTATTGCGGTGTTGTTATTATCATTGACTGGGTTTGTTATTAATAATGAGGGACTTAATCAAGCGCCCTTAAAGCAGCAAGCAGCGCCTGAGCATTACATCGAAAGCTCTCCACTGGCCTCTTTTGCCGATAAACAAAAATTACGTCAAGGTTATAATATGTGGCGTAATAAAGCGCCGTCACTAGGGGCGTTGGTAATTCTTCGTTTAGAAGGTTTTGAGCAAGTTAACCAGCATATTGGGCGTGATTTTGGTGATTTATTGCTTGCTCAATCAGCGAATAGAATAAAAGAATTGCTCAATAATGATGGCATTGTATCGTTAGAGGACGATGAAAAACTAGCCCATTTAGGAGGGCTTAACTTTGCCTTTATTTGTAATTTAGCCAGCCATAAACACTTGCATGAAAAAATAATTATCGAAATATTTGGCGCTACACTTAAACCTTTTAATGTGGCTAACTGCACTATAGAAGTGACCGCAAGAGCAAGCTATGTGCATTGTAATGAGCAAGATGACGATTTTGATAATTTAATTAAATCGGCTTACCTAGCACTTGATAGCCAGCCAAAACAACAGGTGGTTGCTTATCATCAACAAATGATGATTGAGCAGTTAGAGCAGCAAGCACGATTAAAAGAGCTTGCAGAAATTGACTTTACCAATGAGTTCGAGCTGTATTTTCAGCCGGTTATTGTAAATGATAATGGCCAAATAGAGTTTTTAGAACTATTACTGCGCTGGCAGCATCCTAAGCAAGGCATACTTTCAGCGAGTCGTTTTATTGATGATATTAGAATTGCAGGGCTTGCTTACCCACTGGCTATATTTGTTATAGAGCGCGCTGCTGAACTTGCAATGGCATTGCGTATGGAGGGCTTTGCGGTGCCATTGAGCATTAATGTATTTGGCCCTGAAATGCTCAATGAAGAGTTTGTAGAATTTGTAACAAGTGCTATGAAAGAGCATAACTTAAGGCCTGGCGATTTAATTGTTGAGTGCCCGCTACATATTTTTACTAACCTAGATGACAAAGGGCGAGCCATGATTGCGCGGCTTAATAATATAGGCTTAAAAGTGTGTGTTGATGGTTTGGGCGATAACCCCGTTTCGCTCTCTAAGTTACCTAGTTTAGCGGTAGAATACATTAAAGTCGCGCCAGCATTAACTGCTGATTTTAGTAATCAAAACAATATTCGCAGCCTAGTTGTTGGTATGGTGCAAATGCATAATCAACAAAGTACTAAGGTTATTTTTGAAGGGGTTGAAACCCTAGATCAGCTTAAATTTGTAAAAAGCCTAGAAGGCTATGCTGCACAAGGCTATTATTTTGGCCACCCATTAAGCAGTGTTGGTTTAATGAGCTGGTTAAAGCAGTGGCAATTAGCGCAGCAGCAAAGTAATTAAGCACACTCTTTGGCTTGCAGGTAACTATTCACTAGTGCGCTAATAACTTGTCCGCAATGCACTTTACCGGCTTTAATCCCGCTGGGATGTTGAATGGGAGCTGCTTCGCATAAGTGTAAGTAGTGAGAGTGGCGGTTGCTTGCAGCTAAATGCACAAAGTGCTCAGCGTCACTTACGCTAAAACCACTACAGGTATAAGCACTTACAGGCATAAATGCAATGCTATCTAAATCAACCTCAACACCTAGAGGCGCTGCATCAAAACTCTTCAGCGCATTGCTCACTGCTTGAGTTAGATTAATTTCACGTTTAACGGCGATTGACTGATAGCTATTAAAAGTAAAATTAGCAGCGGCTAACGCATCTATAATAGCTTGATTGTTTTTTAGCTCGTGCAAGCCAATAACATGGTAACTTTTTAAACACTGCGCGCTGTACGCATAGCTAAAGCCATTACCACTGTGGCGGCCTTCGCATTCTCGAAAGTCGGCGTGGGGATCAAAATTTATAGCGTTAATAGCGGTGTTTTTATACTTAGCTAACGCTTTTATAATACCTAAGCAATTATTATGGCCACCACCAATAACAATGGGTTCAAGCCCCGCTTTAAATATTAAACTTAATATAGCTTCTACGCGTTGATCAAGTTGCTCACATAACTCACGCAACTGTGTTAAATGGGCAGGTTTTTGGTTGTCGAGTAGAGCGCTTTGCGCCATTAAATCAGCTGTGTGCACTTCGCCAAGTAACAGTACTTTTTGCGTGGCAATAAATTGATTATAAGGCTGGTTTAAAAAACGTTGTAAAAAAGCCGGCCATGCTTGCTCTGCACCCCCGGCTCCTAAGTTTGCTTTTGGGCCAATATCTTCACAAATACCCAGTAACACGTAGCGCATGCCAAATTGTGCGGCATCGCTAAGCGCTTGTTGTATATTTACGTCGGTATCGAGTAATGACATTGACTGCCATACTTTGGTTTCGTTAGCGCGACTAGTGCAAAACGACTTAACCGCGCTTTCATCGTAAACGTTTAAATAGTGCGCCACGTTATATTTCTACGATTTCCAGTTCTAGCTCTTCTGCAGATAATACAATGCCGGTGCTGTCGGCATAAATAAAGTCATCATCAAAAAACGATACGCCAGCAAAGTTAACCCCAATGCCGTCTTCGCCTGCGCCTTGGCTATCTGCTGCAACCGGAATAGAGGCAATAGCTTGAATGCCTAAATCAAGCTCTTCAATTTCGTCTACGTGGCGTACAGCCCCGTAAACAATAATACCTTGCCAGTTGTTTTCAAGTGCAAGTTCGGCCAGTTCAATATCGATAAGCGCACGACGAGTAGAGCCACCACCGTCAATAAGTAGCACTAGGTCTGTACCATCTTGAGAAAGTAATTCACGGATAAGTTCATTATTTTCAAAACATTTAACCGTTTTAATGCGGCCACCAAAGCTGTGTCGGCCACCAAAGTTGATGAACATAGGTTCAAGCACGTCAACCACATCGGCAAAGTGGTCACATAAGTCAGAAGTGCTGTAATCCATTATTTTATCCTCAAAAGATACATTAGTTTATGCTTCAGTATACCCTCCTTATATGCAATAACAACGACTTAATCGCAGTAAATTTAGGCAACGTAGGCCGCTAATAAATAATTTGTAATCATTGGCCTATACAATTTATAGGCCTTAAGTTAATGCTGGCATATAATCCGCGACTAAATAATTGCGTGGCTAAGTAAGTTAAATAACGTCACTTTAAATAGTGCTCAGCAGTGCAGGTGTTTTAGTGTTTTTCGGTATTTATTTCTTTGTTAAAAGCTTAAGCAATTTAAGTGTAAGTAACAAAGTTGCTCATTAAATTTTTAAAGGTGTAACAATGATTGTTTTACAAAACGTGACCATTAAGCGACGTTTACAGCTAAATGCTTTAACAGTTGCTTTGGCCATGCTGGCTTTTTTATATGTAATTATCACAGGTTCACAAACCACGTTAAAGTTAACTAATATCACGCAACAGGCCGAGCAGTTAAACATTCATCAGTTGCAGTTAAGTGCACATGAAAAAATATTTTTGTTTTATAAACAGCCACAAGCACTCTCATTATTTGAACAAGAGTACGCACAGTTAAATAAACAAATAATTGAACTACAATCGCAAATGCAAGATTCAGAGATTGATACACAACAGATAACCCTTTATACGCGTTTAATAAAAAGCTTTTATAGTGATTTTAATGATGTTGTGCGGCTGCAAAAAAGTATTGGCTTACATCAAGACGATGGGCTTTATGGGCAACTGCGAAGTGCTGTACACGAAGTAGAAAATTTGCTCAATCAACAAGATGAATATCAACTATTGACCCTAATGCTACAGTTAAGACGTGCCGAAAAAGACTTTATGTTACGTTTGGATGAAAAATATTTAGCAAGTTTTCAAGATCATGTTGATACGTTACAGCAAAAAATAGCGAGCTCATCACTAAGTCAAAACATTAAAAGTAACTTAAAAAGCCTACTGTCTAATTATCAAAGTGCTTTTCAAGCCTTGGTAAAAGCGCAGCTTGAATTAGGTGTCGATCTAGACTCAGGCGCACTTGGACGCATGCAACAAAGTGTAGATCAAAGTGATCAGTTGGTAATGCAGCTAGTAGCAGATACTAAATTGCAAGTTGAAGCCAGTATAGCTAAAGCACAGTCGGTCGCTATTATGGTGTTTATTATATCGGGTATTATAGTTTTAACCCTGGTTTACTTAACCAGTCGCTCTATTATTGTACCTGTAGAGCGTATTTACCAATCTATAAACAAGATTCGACGCAATAATGATTTAACAGTAACTATTGAGCAAATTGGCAATGACGAAATTACGATAATGTCGAAAGATTTTAATAGCTTAATTGGTGACTTTAACAGCCTTATAAACGAGGTGAATGGGGCTTTAAATGCGTTAAATATCGCTACTGAAAATCTATCAGAAAGTACTGCCGCAACCAGCTCGGGTATGCAAGATCAATTACATGAAGCCGATATGGTGGCCACCGCGGCGACCGAAATGCAGGCGACCATTCAAGATATTTCACATAATACTGAAGCCGCGGCTAAAAAAGCCGAATCGACTAATTTAAGTGCGCAACAAGGTCGTAGTGAGGTTGAGTCAACCGTCGCCCATATTAGAGGGTTGTCTGACTCTTTAGAGCATGCCTCAAGTGTTGTTTCTTTATTAGAAAAAGACGGTGAAACAATAGGCTCTGTGCTTGATGTTATTCGTGCGATTGCCGATCAAACTAACTTGTTAGCGTTAAACGCCGCTATTGAAGCCGCTAGAGCGGGCGAGCAAGGCCGAGGCTTTGCTGTGGTTGCAGATGAAGTGCGCTCATTGGCTCAGCGAACACAAGAGTCTACAAGTGAAATAGAAGGGTAAGCGCGCAATTAAACCCACATACCAATATTAATGCTACCTATGCATAATTTACTCAGCATATTAACCTGAGGTA
>NZ_JAATTW010000063.1:0-18398 GCF_013414205.1 Pseudoalteromonas sp. MIP2626 | reverse complement strand
ATACGGGATGGCTTGCTTTATCAGCGTTTAGGAAATAAGTTGATAAAATGTGAAGGGTACAGGAGCCGTATACGAGGCCCGTACGTACGGTTCTGTGAGAGGGATGAGGCATAAGCCTCACCCTACTCGATGGGTTTTAATCAAAATCAACAAGTAGCAAAGTAATAGACAGCCCCTTTATAAAAAAGTTCTTAATTTAATTATCTTTCTTTTCTAGTAATGGCATTAACATTTGCTCTAGCCCATTGAGCTTTACCTCATACATCATGGCTAGTTGGCTGCCTAGCTTTGAGTCGGGAAACCCTTGTTGTTTAAACCATACTAAATAGGGCTCGGGTAAAAGCAGTAAAGGGCGGCCTGCGTACTTTCCAAAGGGCATAATAGTATTAACGGCAATTTTTAGCTGTGTAGGATCCATTGGCTTTAAAGGTTTTATAAAACATAGCTAAGTGTAAGGTATATTAAAGAGATAAAATAGGCTGTGACGGGCAAGTAACAGCCTATTTAACGAGGGAGCAGGCCCTCTGGATTAATATATTTTATTAGTAAGCCCTTCGTTAGCTGGAGTCTAACTAGGGGCAGGTGCTTGCGCTAATATTTACCAATAGTCTTTAGTTTACCTGCTTTTTTCTATGTTAGAGAATTAGCTTGTAAAAGAATGTAAATTCAAATTAGTGCTGCTTTACGAAAATAATTTTTGTTTAACGTGCTCAGCAAAACCACTACCGGCTTCTAAGTAAAAGTTATAGGTAGAATTTACACCCATTTCTTCTAACTCTTTTTGCTGATCAGGGTAGTTAGCAATAGCGGTAACTTGCCCTTTATAACCCGATGCTTTTAATTGCTCTAACGCAAAAATATTTTGCATATGCTGTGGCATTGTTAGCATGACCATTTCAACACGAGAGTGATTTACGCGCTGCCAAAAGTCAGGGTCGGTCGCATCTGCTATTAATACATTTCTTCCGCGTTTTATGTGCTTATCAACTACTTCAGGCTTTATGTCTATACCTGCAACTAGCTGTGGGTGCGTAGCATTTATTGTTTCATAAGCACCTGTGCCAATTCTGCCCATGCCAAATATAACAATTTTAGTGTCGTTAAGGTTAACAGGCAGTTCTTCGGATAAACGAGTTTTACTTTCAAACTTTAGTAGCCAAGGCTCTATTTTTGCGTAAATTTCGTTAGAGCGCTTATTTAAAGGGGATGCAATAATAAAGGTAATTGATACGGCAATTGCAATAACGGCTAACCACTCAGAGGTGATCATGCCTGTAGAGGCGGCTACAGCGCAAACTATTAAACCAAACTCGCTATAATTAGCTAAACTAAAAGTGGTTAGCAATGAGGTGCGAGCACGTAAGTTAAACATGTTTGTTAGCACATAATATAAAAACGTTTTTATTGGTAATACTAACACCAGTAATAACGCGGCCAGTAATGAGCTGGTGGTAAGCTCTGCGTTTAAACCTATTGTTAAGAAAAAGCCAACCAATAAAATATCTTTTAAATTAAGTAATGACTTAGAAAGTTCACTGGCCTTTTTATGAGGCGCAATCATCATACCTATTATTAGTGCCCCTAAATCACCTTTTAAACCAACTAGCTCAAATGCATGATAACCAGCCACAAGTGCAAAGAAAAACCCAAATAATGGCAGGAGTTCGCCGTGTTTAGAGCGGTTTAGTATCCACCCCATAACAGGGCGTACTAGCGGCAGTGAAATAATAAGTACCAAAGCCCAAATATTAGGGATTTTACCTGTGCTAATAGCTAAAAATACCACGGCAAAAATATCTTGCATAACTAAAATACCAATGGCTACTTTTCCGTGTAAGCTGCCCATTTCACCGCGTTCTTCTAACACTTTAACAGCAAAAACGGTACTAGAAAAACTCAATGCAAAGCCAACTAATAAAGCGCTTTGCCAGCTCAAATCAACAAATAATGGCAGTGCAAATAGGCTAAGTAATAGCATAAAGCCACTAAATAACGCACTACTCAAAATAATATGTAAAGTAGCAGAAGCCCACACTTGTGGTTTCATTAAACTATTTACTTTTAGCTTTAAACCAATACTAAATAATAAAAGCGTAACGCCTAAGGTAGCAATGGTGTTGAGTAATTCGGTGCTTTTATAGCCCGCTAAATTAAGCGCGAATCCCGCAAGTAAAAAACCGATAAGAGGAGGGAGCTTTAGCTGATAAACAGCAAAGCCAAACACAAACGCGGCGGCAAAGTAAATTAGTTCCATAATTATAAATATCACTTCATTGGGAGGTTTAGTGTAACGAAAAATCAATACCATTGAAAATAAATATACAAATACTCACCATTTTATTCATACAATAAGTCCTTCATAAAAGATTAGGCTTAAGCGCCGTTTAATCAAATACTTGCTCTGTTGCGTATGAAAAATGGACATTTAACACTTATTTAATCGTAAACAGCATGTAAATAGTAGTTTTTCACTGACAAGAGCATTTAAATGTGGTTAAGATGCGCTAACGACGAAGTTTAAGTTAGAGCACATTATAGAGCCGCTCAGCTTAAGGAGAAAAATATGTTTAAAAAGATTTTAGCATCGGTTGGTATTGGTGCCGCCAAAGTAGACACTATTTTAGAAACAGAGCACCTTCAGCCTGGGCAATTATTTAATGCGCAAATCGTTATTACAGCTGGTGATGTAAGCCAAGAAATTGCAGGGTTAGATTTACTATTAATGACGCGAGTTAAAGCATCAAATGAAGATGGTGACTATTTTACCAACCACGTTATAGAGCAGTGGCGCATTACAGATATAGGCACGGTAGAGCCAGGGGAAGTTAAAACGATTCCTTTTCAAGCACGGTTGCATTCAGAAACACCTATTACTGAAATTAATGCAGGGTATAACCAATCTTATGTTTGGCTTGAAACTGGGCTGGGCATTGATTTAGCGCTTGATCCAAGTGATAAAGACCATTTACATGTGTACCCCAATGAAGCTGTTAAAACGTGTATGCAGGCCATGGAAAAGCTAGGCTTTAGCCTAACTAAAGCTGATGTTGAAAAAGGCCATTTGCGCGCATCAACGTTTCAATCAGTGTCTGGTTGTTATCAAGAGCTAGAATACAAGCCTAACAGCCGCAGTTTATTTGGAGTGAAAGAAATTGAATTATCATTCATTCCAGAAGCACATAAAACCCATGTGTTAATTGAGTTAGATAGAGCATTTAAAGGCGATGGTTATGTAGATTTAACCATAGAGCACGACCATGTAAATCTCTCGCAATTATGCGATCAGTTAGAGCGACTATTTACCTAAGGTAGATAATTACTTAAAACAAACCCAGCTTATGCTGGGTTTTTGTTTTAAGCCATTTTATTATATAGCATAGCGGTTAATTAAGCCCCTAGCTGCATTACTGCTATTATGCCTAGCCCTAATAACGTATAGGCTTTTATGTCTATTAGAGCCAACGACAGGAGTTACAATGGCGTTTAAATGTGAAACTTTTACTGCGCTCAATACGCAAACCTTATTCTCCATAATGCGTGAGCGCGTAGAGGTATTTGTAGTTGAGCAAATGTGCCCTTATCCAGAGCTTGACGATAATGATATAGCACCAAGTACCTTGCATATTTACACTGTGAAAAATAATACGCTACAAGCTTATGCTCGATGCTACGAAAAAAACGCAAAATACAGTGCGATCGGTCGCGTGTTAGTCACTAAAGAGGAACGAGGTAGAGGATTGGCTCAGCAATTGGTTACAGAGGCCATTAATTGCTGTAAAAGCCAATGGCCAGAACGTGATATTTATATTGGTGCGCAAACGTACTTACTGGAGTTTTATCGCTCATTCGGATTTGAAAGTATTAATGCTGAATATTTAGAAGATGGCATTGCTCATCAAGATATGGTTTTACAACTAGTACCTTGATTAAAAAAGCCCACAATGTGGGCTTTTTTGTTGTTAAGAGCAGAAACTAACTTTAGCTTAATAATGAATGTAAAAATACCAGGCCTATCGCCAGTGGGCATACAAACTTAGTGTACCAAGGCCATACTTTCCAAAATAAGGTATTGTGTACTTCAGGGTTACCTTCTTGAATGGCCTTTAGTAATGAGCCTCTTGACCAAATCCAGCCTACGTATATACAACACATAAGACCTAATAATGGCTGTGCCACTTTAGTGGTTAAGGTGATCACTAAGCCAAACAGTAACTCTAAGTTACACACTATCGTGATGCTCACTAGAGTGATTAATGCACCAATTACCCAAGTGGCCTGTAAGCGAGACATTGCAAAGCGTTCTACCGTATAAGATACCGGCGCTTCGAGCATTGAAATAGAGGAGGTGAGTGCTGCAATGCTCATTAGCGCAAAAAACGCAAAGCCAACAAATAACCCCATACCACCCATACCATCAAAAAGTGCAGGTAATACTTGAAATACTAATGTGTCTTCAGAGAGGAGCTTTCCGGTAGTCGGTGAGAAAATCTCAATCCCTTGTGCTTGTGCTACATACATAGCAGGAATGATTAATAACCCTGCGACAAAAGCAATAAATACATCAATAAGCGTGACATAAGCACCTAACGAAACTAAGTTCTCTTTTTTACTAATATACGAGCCATAAATAATCATCACACTGGTACCTAGTGATAATGAAAAGAATGCTTGCCCTAGTGCACTAACTAACAAGTTAGCATCAAAAATAGATGAGAAATCAGGTACTAAATACGCCTTTAAGCCTTCAATAGCGCCATCTTGGGTCATTACATAAATAATTAACGCAAATAAAATGCTGAGCAAAGCAGGCATTAAACGTTTTGACCATTTTTCGATTCCGTTTTCAACGCCACGACTAATAATAGCAACGGTTAGTACAATAAAGATCATAGTGAAAATGATGTTTCTGCTAAGTGACTGTTCACCTAGCCAAGCAGATGCAGAGTTTGCGCCCACTAACGTTGTAATAGGTTCTGCTGTTGCACTTAGCATCCAACCAGCAACAATGGCATAAAAGCTTAAAATAAAGCCAGCACATAAAATACCGCCAAAACCAACCGCAAAAGAAAAATGTTTTTGCCAAGGTTTATTAGATATTTTTCTAAGTGAAGAAACCGCATTTGCTTGGCCATGACGACCAATCATTAGCTCCGCCATTAAAGCAGGATAAGCCAAAAAGAATGCCAGTACTAAATACGCAATTAAAAATGCGGCACCACCATTACTTGCGGTTTGTGTAGGGAAACCCCAAATGTTACCTAAACCTACAGCAGATCCTGCGGCGGCCATTATAAAACCAAAGCGAGAGCTAAACTCGCCTCTTACTGCACTCATATTATTGTACTTCTCTATTTTGTGACGGCGCAGACAATCTACTGGAAATGTAAAAAAATAAAAAGTGCTAATTTGCTGATCTAGCACAATTACTTTATTAAACTCTGTGTTATGAACATAGATTTTAATAAAGTAACTTAAAACTAAAAATTAACAGCTTGATATTGTTTAATAATTGTTAATTTACAGTGTGTAGCCTTTACTTTACACTAGGGTGTTGTTGAGCTATTTTCAGGGTAAAACAAGCTCCACCTAACTGCTTACTTTTGCCTGCATAAACACGGCCGTGATGCCAGTCAGCTACTTTTTCAACAATTGCTAATCCGAGGCCATAACTTTTATCAGCTCGATTGCGGTGATTGTTTTCGCGAAAAAAAGGGCTAAATACTTTGCTAAAGTTTTCAGCTGCTATGCCTGGGCCATCGTCCTCTACGGTAATAATAATATGTTGCTCATTGACAGTAGCACTTACATAAATATGTTGCAGGGCAAAGTCGCAGGCATTATTAATTAAATTAGTAACGGCTCTGGCAAGCCAATGTAAGTCGGCATAAATAACATCGTTACTACTATTAAGTTGCACACTGAGTTTGTGGGAGTCTAATTTAGGCGATAGCTGCGCTAAAATATCTTCAAAGTAGCTGCGCATATGGGTTGCAGAGTAGGTTAAGCGGTTGGCATTTTGTTCTAGCGTGGCAAAGGCTAGGTAGCTTTTTAGCATAGACTCCATATGGTCTAAGTCATTTTCCATGCGGGTTAAATATTGCTTCACTTTTGGCATGTCATTGCTATCTATTGCAGCATCTAAACCAAATCGCAGGCAAGCTATGGGGGTGCGAATGTCATGGGATAAACTCGAAGCCATTAGCTTATTTTCAGCAACCAGCTTTTCTATTTGACTCGCCATACGGTTAAAGGTGAGCTCTACATCTTTTATATACGTGAAATGAGAGACTTTGATACGAGTTTTAACATCACCCGATGCAAATTTTTTAGCTGCTTCATTTAACACGCTCAAGCGTTTGGCTAAGGGATAAATAATAAAGCCCATAAATACACACAGCCCAGCGTAAAATAATAAGGTTAGAATAATATCGTCGCGTTGCTCTGCTTCAAATGAGTTATCGAGGCGCATAGATAAATGATAAGGGCTTAATGCTTGGTTGCTATAAAGCATATGAAAACCCTGTTCGCCCTCTAAAATTAACCCACCATGGGTTTGCATTTGCATAAGTAAGGCAGGGCTAAGCGCTAAAGTGTCGTTTAGCTTATAGGTAAGCGGCAGGCTAAAGTCGTTGGCTAACTTTGTAACATAATTACTGCGCTGTGCAGGGGGGAGAGTAGCAAGCTGTTTGCTAAACCCTGCAATCATTTTACTTTGCATGCTAAATTCGTCTAAAGGGGCGTGTGTATTTTGACTAAAAGCGTCAATAAGCCAGCCTAAAACAATAATCGAAAGCAGTGCGCTGCTAAGCAGTGCAATATAAAACTTTTTCATTTGTAGCTACCAAGCAGTGGCAACGAGTAAATAACCTCGTCCCCAAATTGTTTTAATTTTTTCAGGGTTTTGCGGATCGTCATTAAACTTTTTACGTAGCGCAGAAATAAGCACATCAACACTTCTATCAAGGCCGTCGTACTCGCGTCCTTTGGTTGCTTTAAACACCGCATCGCGTGATACAACTTGCCCTGCGTTACTGGCTAAGTAATGCAGCAATAAATACTCAGCGCTAGATATATTTATATCGATATCGTTAAGTTTAACGCTTCGCGACTCACTATTAATGCTCAAAGCCCCTACATTAATAATACTATGCTGTTTATGAGATTGGCTGCTTTGGGTGGTGAGCCTAAGGGCTGACTTTATTCTTGCTAGTAATGCACGAGGGCGTACCGGTTTCATTATGTAGTCACTGGCACCTACCTCTAAGCCAATCACTTCATCCATTTCGTCATCACGAGCTGTTAGCATAATAATAGGAGCTTGATAAAAGCTACGTAGCTCGCGACAAACGCTTATGCCGTCTAACCCAGGAAGCATAATATCAAGTAGTATTAACTGCGGTTTCAAGGTTTTAACTTGGCCAACAACTTCATCACCGCGATGACAAACATGTACACAATAGCCTTGTTCTGTTAAATATTCAGCCACCCATTGTGCCAAAGAAATATCATCTTCAACGAGTAAAATAGTACCGTAATTATCCATAAGACTTCCTTATTAAAACAATCGCCAACGGCGTTTTTTCTGCCTGTTTTGATAAACCCACTGTAACTTTACTTCAGTGGTGGCTATGACTTTTGCAGTATTACTATCAAATAATTCAAATGATAAGCTCTGCTCAGAGTCAAATGCATAATTAAAAACGCCGTGTTGCTGCTTAAGCCAACATTGCATAATATATTTTGAGGTAGCGTCTCGTAAGCAGTAGTTACCTATTGTGGGCTGCTGCCATGATAAAACCACTTCAGTATAACAGTGGCGGCCTTCACGTAGTGCCACGCAGGTATTAGGTATTGCACTAAGTGCGGTTACCTCTTGGGGCACCTCGGCGAGTAAACTGCCAGGGTAAGCTAATAGTAAATAACACCAGCGTCTAAAATACATAACGCACGCCTAGCTTGGCTTTGTGTTGGTACCCTTGAGAAATAATAGGGCTGTCGTCAATTTCTTTAGAAAATAAAGTCGTTAACCAGCCGGCTAAAAACACCCAGTCTTGGTTAAGCGGGTACTCAGCATGAAACTCAAGCATAATGCTGCTGCTGGCATTGGTTTTATAGGCAGGACGCAGCAAGGTAACTTCACTTTGCTCAATACCAAAATAATAGTTAGTAAAGTCAGCAGAGTAGGCACTAAAGCCTATGCCTGAGCGAAACTCCCAGTTACGCCAAGGTTGTATTTTGCTAAAAAAAGAATTAAATACCCAGCCATTGTGGGCGTTTGAAATGTCATGCAAAAATTCAATAGAAACCTGTGAGCCATCAAATCTGTGGGTAAATCTAAGGCCTGTATTAAAGTCATACTTACGCTTTTTAATGCCGCGTAATTCCTCAACCACACCATTGTTATAAAACCCCAAGCCTTTTTGACCAAACCCAGCTTGGGCGTTAGCACCGATTATATCGAGCTCCCAATTATATTTGTTAATTAGACTGTAGCCTATAACAAGGCCGCCGCTGAGTTGGTTATGGTCATAATCGAGATAAAAGTTATCAAAAGAAACCGCAAGGCTGAGATCTAATTCAATACCATCGTCATAGGAGTCCATGCCGATAAGGTAAGAGTCTTCAATATAATAACCAGTACCGGCGCTCCAGTCCCATGCAAAGCCTTGAATAGGCTCCAAGGTATTATCAGCATAATAGCGGTTACTGGCAGTACTATGGGCACTAAATACACAGGCAAATAATAAGCAGGTGTAACATAAAAAATAGCTAAGTATTGAGTGCTTCATCCTTGGAACCTAAATAAGTAATGGTTATAAAGCGTAGTATATTGTTAAACGTTCCTTTAAACCTGTAAAAAAATGTAGTGTTTAACTTACGCTTATATCACTTTAATTTTGTCGATTAATATACTGCTTAAATAAAACTGCATCATTGGTGCTAAAGCACTTATTTCTGTGCGAGTACACGGGCCTTGCACTTTAGTCAGTGTGCTAAGCTTGCTCATTGTATTATATTTAGGAATAGTTACCTTTGTATTTGCCTCGGCGCGTGCTAAACGTGCTTGTTCGGTATTTTGCTGGTGGACAAAGGCGACTACTTCAAGTTCATTAGTGATTTTTTGCTCTTCGGTAAAGCTATAAATCAGTGATTCACGATGAAAGCTAGTGCTATCTAAAGATGATTTTGCAAACCAAACAACATCACCAGAGGCTTTATGCGTTAAGCGCATACTAACTTGCGCTAAAATAGTTGCACACTGCTGGGTTGGAAATTGCTGTGCAACTTTAGAGTATAGAGCATAAGGTTGTTTGGGCTGATTTAACGTGTATTTACTATCATCGGTAAACGACAGATCAACTTGATGAATAGCAAGTGTGTAATCACTATCGTTTTTAGTAGTTACTTTTAGTTGTTTGTCATTGAGCGCTTGGCTTATTTGCGCCAGTAAAGTGTCGGTTACACTTACTCTGTCGGTAACAATTTTAACCGTTTGGTTTTTCATTACTTTATGAGCTGGTAATTGCACTGACTTTACTTTAGGCGAGGTGTGTTGTGCCTCATACTCCAGTTGGTATGTCTGACTTTTTAACATTGGCTTTAAGGGCATTGCCAATGGCTCAGCAGGCTGATTTGTTGTTGTGGTTATAGCGCAACCCGATGAAAATAATATAAAAAGTGGTACAACTAAAAAACGCATAAATACTTCACACTCAGTAAAAGGCCAATAATCAACATATTGTACGTTAGTCTTGACAAAAGTTCATGATATTATATGCATAGAAGCAATTAAAAAAAGAAAAAACAGCCACCGATGAAGTACCTTAATTACTCGATTTATTACCTGCTCGCCTTTTGTATTTTAATAACCCACTCAGAGGTTGCTGCAAATGTAGATCCAGATTGGCCTGCATTTGTAAAAAAATATGGGCGTTACGCAGAAAAAAAGCTTAAACGAAAAGGTATACCTGGCGCGGCTTTATCGATTGTTAATATGCAGTCGAGTGATTATATTCATACCATGGGCTTTACCAAAGTGGGTAGCTCTCAAAGGGTTAATCAACATACACGTTTTAGATTAGCATCAGTATCTAAAACCTTTGCAGGATCGTTAGCTGCTAAGCTTGCAAGTGAAGGGGAAATAGATTTATACCAGCCTATTAGCGACTATATTCCTGAATTTGCTAACACCGACTACAAAGATAATTTAAAGGTTTATCATATTTTAAGTCACTCTAGTGGCCTAGTTCCCAACGCCTACGATAACCTAATTGAATCACGAATGAGTTATCCAGATATTGTTGAAAAGCTACTTACGGTAGCGCCCATATGCGATCCTGGGCAGTGTTATGGCTATCAAAATGTGATGTTTAGTTTAATTGACGATGTAATTTTAAGGAGTACTCATAAAAGTTACTCTCAGTGGCTAAATGACGCTATTTTTACGCCCTTAAAAATGCATGACACTAGTTTAGGCTACGACGCTATGGTGCAAGATAAAAACTACGCATTTCCACATGTAAGAGGGAAAAAACGTTGGTATAGCGCTAAGCTGAAAAAAAATTATTATAAAGTAGCCCCCGCTGCAGGCATAAATGCCAGTGCTGCCGATATGGCAATATGGCTAAAGGCGCAATTAGGTCAGTACCCAAATGTATTATCGCTCGATGCATTAGCGGTACAAACACGTCCCTATACGCATACCAAAAAAGAGCAATACCGACGAGTATGGAAAGGTCATCTTAGTGAGGCTTTTTATGGGCTAGGTTGGCGAGTATATAACTACGATGATGAAACCCTTTATTACCATAGTGGTTGGGTGCAAGGCTATCGCACCGATTTAGTGGTTTTTCCTCATTTAAATGTGGGTTTTAGCTTAATAATAAATGCCGAAACTGGGGTGATAAATGAACTTACAACAGAGTTTATAAATAGAGTGCTTAAATATAAGCGAGGCTAAAAATCATGATTAAAGATAAAAGGCTTTTAATCTTGGCGCTACTGGTTATGGTGTTTAATAGCCAATTTGTATTTGCCGCCCCAGATAAGATTTATTTATTTCGCCACAGTGAAAAACAAGCCGGTAAAAACCCGTCGCTTACAGTGCTTGGCGCACAACGTGCACAGTATTTGGTACAGTTAATAAAACAACATAAAAACGTGCAGCTATTTAGCAGCAATTATAAGCGTACATTACAAACAGCAGCGCCAATGGCTACTTACTTAAGCACTACAGTAAAAATGTATGATGCAGCTGATTTAGCTTCACTTGAAAGTAAACTACTAAAATTACAGGGTGTTGTAATTGTTGTAGGACACAGTAACACCACGCCTGAACTTACGGCACTGCTTTCAAAAGGTACGGTGAGTGCTATGTCTGAAGATGAGTTTTCGCGCTATTACATACTAGATAAAATACGCGATAAAGCCCCAAAAGATGCACCACAATATAGGGTCAGTGAACTCACTATGGATTTTAATCATTAATTTAAAAGTGACAGATAATAAAAAACCAGCGGGTGCTGGTTTTTTTATATTACCGGGTAAATCCTACAAGTAGGTGTTTAGCCACGCGGTAATTTAATTTTTTTCTCTTCACTTTGGCGATAAAGCACAATTGTGTGACCAATTGATTGTAATTTAGTAGCGCCAGTTTCACGCACAATTGCTTCAAAAATGAGCGCTTTAGTTTCGCGATCATCAGTTGGAACCTTCACTTTAATTAATTCGTGAATTTCTAATGCGCTTTGAATTTCTACTACTACGCCTTCGGTTAAACCGTTAGAACCTAGTAAAACTACAGGCTTGAGGCTATGTGCCTGACCTTTTAAAAACTGCTTTTGTTTGTTTGATAATGTCATGTTTATACAAATTTTGCTGAATATGGCTTGAATTAAGGGTATTCTACCGCCATCTAAAGAATATTACTAATTAGTTGCGTGTTAATTTATGACAAATAAAAAACAGTCAGCCAGTTCACAGCGATGGCTGAAAGAACATTTTGATGATAAATATGTTCAAGAGGCGCAAAAAAAAGGTTGGCGTTCTCGAGCTGTTTTTAAATTAGATGAGGTCCAAAGTAGAGACAAGTTACTCCGCCCAGCAATGACTGTTGTTGATTTAGGGGCTGCACCGGGTAGTTGGTCACAATATTTGGCAGAAAAAGTAGGAGATAAAGGCCAAGTTATAGCGTGCGATATCCTCCCTATGGATTCATTAGCGGGTGTTGACTTTTTACAAGGCGACTTTCGTGAAGAAGCAGTGTTAAGTGCGTTGTTAAAACGTATTGATGGCAAAAATGTTGATGTGGTACTCTCTGACATGGCACCAAATATGAGTGGTAACAATTCAGTTGATCAAGCTGGTAGCATGTATTTGGTCGAGCTTGCACTGGATATGTGTAATCAAGTACTAAAGAAAAATGGTGCATTTATTGTTAAAGTATTCCAAGGTGAAGGCTTTGATCAGTTCTTGCAAGATGTACGTAATAGTTTTAAAACAGTGAAGATACGTAAACCAGATGCCTCGCGCGCCCGTTCACGGGAAGTATATATAGTAGCGACTGGATATAAACTGTAGTACAGTTGTTGGGCGTTTAGTTGAATTTAAATTAATTGGATACAAGAGGTTAACCCCTTGAGCGATATGGCAAAAAATCTAATACTCTGGCTGGTTATTGCAGTTGTGCTGATGTCAGTATTTCAGAGCTTTAATGGCGGCGATCAAGTAGATCGTCAAACTAGTTATAGTCAATTTGTTAAAGATGCCCGCAGTGGCTCTATACAAGAAGTGGCAATTGAAAGTACCAGTGGCACAATTACAGGTACAAAAACCAGTGGCGAACGTTTTCAAACGATTATGCCAATTTACGACAAAGACATTTTAAATGATTTGTTAAAAAGTAACGTGAATGTGAAAGGGGTTAAACCTGAAGAGCAGTCATTTTTAGCAAGCATATTTATTTCTTGGTTCCCTATGATACTGCTTATTGGTGTGTGGATATTTTTCATGCGTCAAATGCAAGGCGGTGGCGGTAAAGGGGCAATGTCGTTTGGTAAGAGCAAAGCGCGCTTAATGAGCGAAGATCAAATAAAAACCACTTTTGCCGATGTTGCTGGTTGTGATGAAGCTAAAGAAGATGTATCAGAATTGGTAGATTTTTTACGCGACCCATCAAAATTTCAAAAATTAGGTGGCAGCATTCCTAAAGGCGTGTTGATGGTTGGTCCTCCTGGTACAGGTAAAACGTTACTTGCTAAAGCCGTTGCTGGTGAAGCAAAAGTGCCGTTCTTTACTATTTCTGGTTCGGACTTTGTTGAAATGTTTGTTGGTGTGGGCGCATCTCGCGTACGAGATATGTTCGAGCAAGCTAAAAAAGCATCACCCTGTATTATCTTTATTGATGAAATAGATGCTGTAGGTCGTAAACGTGGCGCTGGTATGGGCGGCGGTAACGACGAACGTGAGCAAACGCTAAACCAAATGCTAGTCGAAATGGATGGTTTTGGTGGTAACGAAGGTATTATCGTTATTGCTGCAACTAACCGCCCAGACGTATTAGATCCAGCCTTACTTCGTCCTGGTCGTTTTGACCGTCAAGTTGAAGTTGGCTTACCTGATATTCGTGGCCGTGAGCAAATTCTTAAAGTACATATGCGTAAAGTGCCATTAGGCGACAACGTTGAAGCGGCTGTAATTGCACGTGGTACACCGGGTTTTTCAGGTGCTGATTTAGCAAACCTAGTAAACGAAGCTGCACTGTATGCGGCACGCGGTAATAAACGTGTTGTAAGTATGGCTGAGTTTGACGCTGCTAAAGATAAAATCATGATGGGCGCTGAGCGCAAAACCATGGTGATGAGCGAGCAAGAAAAAGCCATGACAGCGTACCATGAAGCTGGCCATGCTATTGTTGGTCGTATGGTGCCAGAGCATGATCCTGTTTATAAAGTATCTATAATTCCACGTGGCCGTGCGCTAGGTGTAACTATGTACTTGCCAGAACAAGACCGTGTAAGCCATTCGAAAGAATTGCTAGAGTCGATGATCTCAAGCCTGTATGGCGGACGTATCGCAGAAGCACTTATTTATGGTGCAGATAAAGTAACCACAGGTGCTAGTAACGATATTGAACGTGCGAGTGATATTGCCCGTAAAATGGTAACGCACTGGGGTTTAAGTGAAAAACTTGGACCACTACTTTACGCAGAAGATCAAAACGATATGTACATGGGCGGTGGCCGCTCTATGAGTATATCGGACGAAACAGCTAAAATTATCGATAGCGAAGTACGCTTATTATCAGATCGTAACTATCAGCGAGCAGAAGCGATATTAAAAGAAAATATCGATATTCTACACGCAATGAAAGATGCGCTGATGAAGTACGAAACGATTGATGCTAAGCAAATTGATGATTTAATGGCGCGCCAAGAAGTTCGTGAACCACGCGATGCGCATGACCGCCATGAAAAAAAGCCAGTTAAAGAAGATGTTTCAGCAGAAAAATTAGTTGATGAAGATCAAAAACCAACTGATGAAGCTAAAAAAGATGAAACAAACCTTGATGACAAAGCTGAATAATCGTTAAAATAGCTAAACTAAAAGCCCCGAACCTCGGGGCTTTTTTGTATCAAACGTATAAAATAAACTTCAGCTAATTCAAACAAAAAAGGTCATCATGAATAATTTACTAAACTTGCCTCGCAAACGTACACTAAGTTTGGCAAATCCAGTAATTATGGGAATACTTAATGTTACTCCCGATTCTTTTTCAGATGGCGGGAAGTTTATAGACCCTGATATTGCGCTGCAGCGTGCGCTGCAATTGTTAGACGACGGGGCGCAAATTATAGATATTGGCGGAGAGTCGACTCGCCCAGGTGCTCCTGATGTGAGCCTTGAGGATGAATTAGCACGTGTAATACCAGCGATTAAAGCAATTCGTGAAAACAGTGATTGCGTTATATCTATTGATACCAGCAAAGCACAAGTAATGCACCAAGCTATTTTAGCTGGGGCCGATATTGTTAATGACGTACGTGCATTACAAGAAAGCGACGCACTGAACGTAGTGGCGCAGTTTCCTGATGTTGCGGTGTGTTTAATGCATATGCAAGGCCAACCTCGCAGCATGCAGGCAGCGCCACACTATGATGATTTATTTACAGATATAAAACAGTTTTTTAGTCAGCGTATTGCTGCGTGTAAAACAGCGGGGATTAAGCAAACACAACTTATTCTTGATCCTGGCTTTGGTTTTGGTAAAACACTCAGCCACAATTACCAACTACTGGCGCAGTTTAATGACTTTAATCAGTTTGGTTTACCGTTGTTAGCGGGATTATCGCGTAAGTCGATGATTGGCAACTTATTAAATAGAAATACAAATGAGCGATTGGCCGGCAGTTTAGCGGGCGCATTAATCGCAGCACAAAATGGTGCGCATATTATTCGTGTACACGACGTAAAAGAAACCGCAGATGTACTTAACGTACTACAAGCCTGCAAACAAGGAGTACTTTAAATGAAAGAAAGAAAATATTTTGGCACCGATGGTGTACGCGGGCTCGTGGGTGAGCATCCTATAAATCCTGAGTTTGCAATGAAACTAGGTTGGGCTGCGGGCCGTGTCCTATCAGAAAACGGCACTAAAAAAGTGATGATAGGTAAAGATACCCGCATTTCAGGCTATATGTTAGAAACCGCATTACAAGCAGGGTTAATTGCAGCAGGAATCGATGTTGTATTACTGGGCCCTATGCCAACCCCTGCGATTGCTTATTTAGCACAAACATTTAGAGCCGAAGCCGGCATAGTAATTAGTGCATCGCACAACCCGTATTACGATAACGGCATAAAGTTTTTTAACTGTCGCGGTTTAAAGCTTGATGACAAAGTAGAGCTTGAAATTGAAGCCATGCTTGATGAACCAATGACTTGTGTTGAGTCAGATAAATTAGGTAAAGCGAGTCGCTTAACTAGCGCTGATGGTCGTTATATCGAATTCTGTAAAAGCCAATTTCCACAAAGCTTGTCGCTTGAAGGATTAAAAATTGTACTCGATTGTGCCAATGGCGCAACTTACCATATTGCACCATCAGTTATGCGCGAACTAGGTGCAAATATAATCACGCATGCGTGTGAGCCCAATGGTGTAAATATTAACCATGAATGCGGCGCTACTCACGTAGATACCCTAAAACGTAAAGTGCTTGAACATAATGCAGATGTGGGCATTGCCTATGATGGCGATGGCGACCGTGTAATGATGGTTGATCATAATGGTCGTGTGTTTGATGGTGATGACTTAGTGTATATTATTGCCTGCCAAGCAGCGCAAGATGATAATTTAGGTGGTGGTGTTGTTGGCACTGTTATGTCAAACATGGGCCTTGAAAATGCATTGAAAGCCAAAGGTATTGAATTTGCACGCAGTAAAGTAGGCGACCGTTATGTAATGGAATTGCTACAACAAAAAGGCTGGACTATTGGCGGCGAAAGCTCGGGCCATGTATTAAACCTTGATTTAATTAGCACCGGCGATGGTATTATTTCAAGCTTGCAAGTATTAGCTGCTATGGTTGCGCAAAATAAAACATTACAAGACTTAGGTACTGGTTTTACTAAGTACCCAATGAAAATGATTAACGTACGTTATACCCCAGGTACAGATCCGACAAAAGCGCCTGCAGTATTAGCTGCAGTAGCAGAGGTTGAGCAAACTTTAGGTGAAAAGGGGCGTGTGTTACTACGCAAATCAGGCACTGAACCTGTTGTACGTGTTATGGTTGAGGCCGAACAAGAGAAGTTAGTAATCGACAGCGCAGAAAAAATAGCCGCGGTTGTTGAATCTATGAGCAAACAAACTGATTGATAACAATAACCTCTTGTAACTTTGGGCGAGTCGAGTTAATATCTCGACCGCTTTCTCATGTGGAGTGGAAAAATGGCAGCACGCAAGGCGATGGTCGCAGGCAATTGGAAAATGAATGGCTCTTTAGAGCTGGTTAAACAAATGTCTGATGCTATTAACAATGTTAAATCAAACGAGATAGACATTGTTTTATTTCCTCCGTTTCCGTTAGTGTCAGCAATGATAGCCAGCGGTGTTTCAACGGGAACTCAAACTGTGTCAGAAAATACCCCCGGTGCATTTACCGGTGAAGTTGATGCACAACTTATTAAAGAGTTGGGCGCCCAATATGTATTAGTAGGTCACTCAGAGCGTCGTAGTATATACAAAGAAAGCAATGATGTCGTAGCTGCAAAATTTGCTCGCGCACAACAAGTTGGTTTAACGCCAATTTTATGTGTTGGAGAGAGCGAAAGTGAGCAAGAAAACGGTAAAACAGAACAAATAGTTGCTGCACAAATTGATGCAGTAATTGAAAAATTAGGTGTAGCAGCACTCAAAGATTCTGTGATAGCATATGAACCCGTTTGGGCCATAGGCACAGGTAAGACTGCATCGCCAGAACAGGCACAAAGCGTTCATAAATTTATCCGTGACAAAATCGCTTCATTAAACAGCGATTTAGCACAAGGGCTAACCATCTTATATGGTGGTAGCGTTAACGAAAAAAATAGCGAATTATTATTTGCACAAACAGATATAGACGGCGGCCTAATTGGTGGCGCAAGTTTAAAAGCAGATTCATTTGCTGCTATCTGCAACAGTGCAAAAGGGACCGTATAAATGTACGAAATTTTACTAGTAGTTTATTTAGTTGTAGCTTTAGCGCTTGTTGGAATGGTTTTAATCCAGCAAGGTAAAGGTGCCGATATGGGTTCTTCATTTGGCGCGGGTGCTTCGTCAACTGTTTTCGGATCATCAGGTGCAGGTAACTTTATGACTAAAACAACGACAGTTTTAGCTTCTGTGTTTTTTATATTAAGCATAGTACTGGGCAACCTTACTGCAAGTCATATTAAAAAGACTGATGAATGGGAAAACCTTGAAGCAGCACCAGCTTTAGAAACAGTTATTCCTGTTGAAGAAGATGTGCCAGTTACATCTTCGAAAGAGCAACGCTCTGACGTACCAAATTAATTTAGCGTAAAAGCTAAAACGTTAAACGATTTATACTCCTCAAATAAATCATAAAGTTTAACACCTAAGCGCAAGCTTAATAAATGCGGATGTGGTGGAATTGGTAGACACGCCACCTTGAGGGGGTGGTGCTTTAGGGCATGGGGGTTCAAGTCCCCCCATCCGCACCAAATTTAAAACCCAGTAACTAACGTTGCTGGGTTTTTTGTTTGCCCAGCGAAGCTGGCAAACCCGATAGGCTGAAAGATGCCTTATCACCCTGACTAAGGGGAAGATAATCTGAATGGCAAGGGCGTCACTGGCCAACGGTGGGGTCTGAAGGAAGCCATAAGAAGTTAGAGGTACA
>NZ_JAATTW010000062.1:0-18507 GCF_013414205.1 Pseudoalteromonas sp. MIP2626 | reverse complement strand
ATCCAATCGTTCTTGGTCGAAAGATCGGATCTCGGAACAGGCATTTAGTTCAATTTTCTTAAACGAGATTCAGGTTAAAATAATATAAAAGTCCTTTTGGGAAATTAGCTCAGTTGAAAGAAAAAGAGCATCGCCGCCCTTTATAACGAATGGCGAGGGTCGCAGGTATCAAACTAAGTATCACCCACCACATATAAACACTTCTTAATATCTCCATAAAATACTAAAATAATATAAAAGTCCTTTTGGGAAATTAGCTCAGTTGAAAGAAAAAGAGCATCGCCGCCCTTTATAACGAATGGCGAGGGTCGCAGGTATCAAACTAAGTATCACCCACCACATATAAACATTTCTTAATATCTCCATAAAATACTTCTTGGTATACCTTAATATCTCCATCAAATACTTAAATAATATATAAATCCTTTTGGGCAATTAGCTCAGTTGAAAGAAAAAGAGCATCGCCGCCCTTTAGAACGAATGGCAAGGGTCGCTGGCATCAAGTCCAGTATCACCCACCACATATAAGCCTATGAATGCATATTAAGTACTTAATAAAGTTGAGTAATAACCTAAATTCCCTTGTAAGCAGCTAAACTGTTGATTATAGTCTGTGTTAAACGTAATCACTGTTAAGCCAAATGCCAACAAAGATCTATTCAACAGCCAAAATACTTATAGTGGAGGAGCAACCGCTCGCCCAAAGCTATATGAAACAATCGCTAGAAAAGCTTGGCTTTGGACAGTTACGATTTGCAGATCATGCTAACTCGGCAAAAGAGCAGTGTATAAACGAGCAATTTGATTTAATTGTATGCTCATTCAATCTAAATAAGCATCAAGATGGTTATCAGCTTTATGAGGAATTGCGAATAAAGCAGTTAATTAAAAGCTCCACTGGGTTTATTTTTATTTCTGCAGAAACAAGTGGCTCGCTTGTACATAGTGTTCTTGAATTACAACCCGATGAATTTTTGGTTAAACCATTTACAGCACAAGAGCTTAAAATACGTATAGAGCGTATTTTAAAACGTAAACGTGATTTACAAACAGTTTACAATTTTATTGATGACGGTAATGATTCCAAAGCACTTAAGTACATAAGTGCAGCATTAAATAAAAACAACAACTACAGCCCTATTTTACTGCGATTAAAAGGTGATGCCCTACTACGCCTTAATCGTAACCAAGAGGCCAAAGACTTTTTTAAGTCGGTACTCGATATCCAAAAATTTGCATGGGCTAAAGTAGGTTTAGTAGAAGCACTGATAGAAAATAATGAACATATTTTAGCCCAGCGCATGCTTAAAACCATGTTAGAGCGCAACGAAACTCGTTTAATCGCGCTTGATTTATTAGGTCGTTTAGAAATAAAACTTAATCAATTTGAGCTCGCACAAGAGTTTTTAAGCCAGGCTGCGGATATTGCTCCTCTTAATATTATGCGTCAAAAGTCTTTGAGTAATGTATCGTTAATTAATCACGATTATGAAAAGAGCTATTTAACCCAAAAAGATATTGCAAGCTATGCAAAATACTCAATTCACGATAGCCCAGATATTTATTTAAATGCGGCGCGTGCCGGTATCGACTTTGCGCTAACCACAGATCAAACGGATCAAATACAACGAATTTCTCGCCAAACTAATCAATATATTAATGATTTAAAAAAGCAGTTTCCTAATAATGTAAACCAGGCGCAAATCGATGTATTAAACGCACGCCTACACTACTTAAAAGATGAACATCAAAAAGCTAAGCGACTAATAGAGCAGCTTGATGAAGATGATACACAAATTCGCTCTGTAGACGGCGCACTCGATAAAGCAAAAGCATTTCACGAACTAGGCTTTCATCAAAAAGCTCAAAATTTATTTGCCCAAATAATTACGCATTGTCAGCGTCATCCAAGTGTAAGCGACACAACCTATTTACGTTATATTCAACAACAGCAAAGCGAGCGTCGTGATATTAAAATGGGGCCTAAAGAGTTAAACAACCATGCTGTGAATCAATTTAATAGAGGGCAATTAAATACGGCACTAGAAGCGTTTACTCAAGCATTTAGGGTGATGCCTCGTAATCAAAGTATCGCACTTAACTTATTACAGTGCTTGTTTGATTCGACCAAGCAACAAGGGGGGGATTCGTTTAATATGGGGCTTGCTAAAAAATGCTACGCCTTACTGAGCAAAGCTAAACTACCTGCAGATCAGGCGCAGCGTTTAAATAAAATTTTGCATAAAGCAAAAGATATGCAGCTAGATATTCAAGCCGACTAAACGCGTTAAAGCTTTTTCATTGACGCGGCATTAACGCAGTATCGCAGGCCAGTCGGTAATGGGCCATCAGGAAACACATGACCTAAGTGCGCATCGCACACATTACATACTGCTTCAATACGCTGCATCCCATGAGTGTTATCACTAATATAGGCAACAGCTTCTATTGTTGCGGGTTTTGTAAACGAAGGCCAACCCGTACCGCTATCAAACTTTTCATCTGCGTCAAACAATAAGTTATCGCAACATATACATACATACTTGCCTGGCTCTAACAATGTGCAGCTACCGGAGCTGTGCGGTCGCTCAGTGCCTTTTTTACGAGTAACGTAATAGGCATCTTCAGATAATAACTCTTGCCACTGAGCGTCGGTTTTAATAACCTTTTTCGGCGGCGTTGGATTGCCATTATTGGCAAAATTAATAACATCATTCCACTTCAACATAACAGCCTCTTTAAATGCTTGATTGGTTAATTATTACGTTATTACATTTGCTTAAGATCAACTTAATCAAATGTAATACTTCGTCTTTCTGAATTAGTCAGTATCTGCTGTAAAAAAGCATCTAGCTCTACTTTTGACGCAGGTAAACTAATACTAAATTGCGTTTGCTGGTAGCTGTGTACTAGCAGTTCATTATTGCGGGTTGAAAGGTGCTTAATATTTTTAATTGCTAACCACTGCGGGCCAGATTTTTTATCAAAAAATCCCGCTAAGCTAAACAATACTAAATGTTTTGCATCGCGCTTAATAAAATCATTAACTTGGTTTCGTGTTTTAAACAGTGGGGTTAATCGGTAACAACAAGAGCAAAAAACAAATACCCATAAGACAAATAAAAATATAAACCAAGGCTGCTCTGTAAGCTTTGTAGTTAGCATTAGCACACTAAGCGCCACACCTATAAACAGCACCACCACCGCTATTTTTTTATTTATAGCGTCCACTTTTAATCCTTATTAAGGCGTTTTTCTGCTGCGGCTTTTTCGGTAGGCTCAGGCCAATCATTAAAAAACACTGTTAAATAACGACTTTTAGCTAAGTACCACAGCACCCATAATACAACCACCATTTGAATCGCTAAAAATAACGAAAAATGATAATAGCTATGAGCCGCTTGAATACTTAACCAAGTTAAGTCTATTACCGCACACAAAATAAGAGGCCAGCGCATATAACGCCAAATTTTAGCTAAGCGTTCACTACTTTTATGAGACTCGCGGGGTCGACGCAAACAAAATAAAATAATTGGTACTATGGCTATAGCGCCAATGGCAATAGCAATAAAAAAATCGTTTTTAGATTTAAAAAATATCGACATCAAATCCAATTCTGGGCGTCGGCTTAACCCTGCCACTATCCAAATAAAGTAAGCTCGTAACAATACCAGCACACTTAAATGAAAGGCGATGGGTGTACGGTAACTGCCGTACTTATCCCAGTACTCTGGGCCATAGCGGCTCATAATTGATTTTTCCTATCGGCAATAGTGCCCAATATAAAAAATGCTGCTAACAAGGTAACACCTAACCACTTAGTGCCAAAAAATAATAACGCCTTAATCAGTAGCGGGCTAAGCCACACAACCACAAAACCAAATCCAAAGGCGGTGATCAATACAAAGCACAGCACTCTTACTATAAAATGACGACGTGCAACCAGCCCTTTGGTTAGCTTTATAATATCGCCTGCGTATAAAGACACTAAGCACACCATTATCAGCATAGATAAATTATATAAATAACTATGCAGCCACTGCCCTACGTTAATTAAAAGTGAATTTAATATATTTAATAAATTAGCCATTATGTTGCTCTAATAAATTAATTAAATCTTCTTCTGTCAGTACATCTATACCTAAGTCTTGTGCCTTAGTTAGTTTAGAGCCGGCCTTTTCGCCTGCTACTAACGCATCGGTTTTAGCCGACACACTACCCGACACTTTAGCACCTAACTGTTGCAAACGTGCTTTGGCGTCATTACGGTTTAATGTGTTTAAGGTACCGGTAAGCACATAAACAAGGCCAGCTAATGGCTGCTCTTGCGCTGAAGGTGGAGTAAGTTCAGGCCAATTAATACCTTGCTCTACCAGCGCATTTACAACATCTAAATTATGCTGTTCGGCAAAAAAGCTACGTACATGGGTTGCTACTATTTCGCCCACATCACTTACTTGAGTTAAACTATCAATGCTGGCATTTATTACGTTTTCAAGGGTTAAGAAATGATTAGCTAAATTTTGTGTGGTTGCCTCACCTGCTTCACGAATACCCAATGAGTATAAAAACTTAGCCAAAGTTGTTGCTTTAGCGTCTTGAAGCGCAGTAACCAAATTTTTAGCCGACTTTGGCCCCATACGCTCAAGCGATTCAAAATGTCCTTGCTTTAAAATAAACAAATCTGCAGGGGTTTTAATCAGCTCTCTGTCGACGAGTTGATCAACAATTTTATCGCCAAGGCCGTCAATATCGAGTGCTTTGCGCGAAGCAAAGTGTTTAATCGCTTGTTTACGTTGCGCCGGGCACACTAAACCACCAGTACAACGCGCTACGGCTTCACCTTCTACTTTTTCTACATGGGAGTCACAAATTGGGCAAGTTACCGGAAACTCAATATCGCGGGCATCATCAGGGCGGCGCTCAAGTACTACTTGCGTTATTTGTGGAATTACGTCCCCTGCACGGCGAATAATTACCGTGTCGCCCACTTTTACGCCTAAGCGCGCTATTTCATCGCCATTGTGCAAGGTAGCGTTTGATACAGTAACACCACCAACAAATACCGGCTCTAAGCGTGCAACGGGTGTAATTGCTCCCGTACGCCCCACCTGAAACTCTACATCGAGTAATTTGGTTATTTCTTCTTGGGCCGGAAACTTATAGGCAATAGCCCAACGCGGAGCGCGTGCTACAAAGCCTAAACGCTCTTGTAAGGCTTTTTGATTTATTTTTATTACCACGCCATCTATTTCATATTTAAGCTCGCCACGGCGCGTTAAAATATCAGTATAATAAGCCAGTGCAGCTTGTGGGCCTTCTACTAATTTTGTTTCAGGGCAAAGTGGTAACCCCCAATCAGTCAACTTTTCTAATTGCTGATAATGATCCTCTGCAATGCTACCGTCGGCTACAAGACCTGTGCTGTAGGCATAAAACATCAGTGGGCGTTTAGCCGTAATTTTAGAGTCAAGCTGGCGCAGGCTACCTGCGGCGGCGTTGCGTGGGTTTACAAATACTTTTTCACCACGTTTTTCAGCTTCAATGTTAAACTTTTCAAAGCCTGCATTATCCATAAACACTTCGCCGCGCACTTCTAGTTCAGCAGGATAATCGCTACCTCGTAATTTAAGTGGCACATTACGAATTGTTTTAACGTTTTGAGTTACATTTTCTCCCGTCAACCCATCACCTCGGGTCGCGGCTTGCACTAGTACGCCATCACGATAAATAATCGACACAGCTAAGCCATCTAGTTTTGGCTCACAACAAAAAGTAAGCTCTTCGGTACTCATTAAACGCTCTTTTATACGGCGATTAAAGGCAATAAACTCATCTTCGCTAAAGGCGTTATCAAGCGATAACATAGGCACTTGGTGCGCTACTTGCTCAAATTTACTTAGCGCAGCACCGCCCACTTTTTGGGTTGGTGAGTCGGCAGTTATTAATTCTGGGTGCTGAGTTTCTAGTGCGCTGAGTTGTTGTAATAAACGGTCGTATTCAGCATCAGGAATACTGGGGGTATCAAGTACATAATAATTGTAACTGTGCTGTTCAAGCGTACTACGAAGATGGTTTATTTGCTCACTAATGCTGCTTGCCATTTTGACCTCAAAAAACATAAAAAAAGCCACTTTGACGAGTCAACGCCCAGTGGCTTATAAAAATTTAACCTATTGCGTTAATTACGCAGAAAATGCACGTACCTGTTCAACATATTGACGAACGCGATCTACGGTCATTTCTTCACGCTGCGCATCTAAAATTTGCGCACCAAATTCGTCGCTAAGCTTTTTAGCTGCACTGTGCAGCATATTAAATGCTGCTAAGCCATCACCTTCACACGGTAAGGTCATAAATAAGCTAACGCCTGCGGTACTAAATTGTTCCATATTATCAATATCGAAGGTACCTGGGTTATACATATTTACTAGTCTAAATAATACCGGGCCTTGGCCTGCTGGATCTAAATGACGATTAAAAAAGCCTTCCTCTGAGTATTTAAACCCTAAGGTGTTTACCGCGGGCAATAATTTACTGCCTTGCATGCTCATTCCATCTGGCATTTGAATATGCACAATCACAAAGTCTGAAACCTCTGCAGGCTCTTCGCTTGGCTCAAGGTCATGCTCTGCCTCAATTACACTAAGGTCATCTTCAATTGGCACTTCTGGCACGCTAGTATCTATTTGCGGCTCGTTGGCATCAAAATTTAGTTCACCAAATTGTGGTTCTTCTTGCTCAAAGGCAACGCTCTGTGCGGGCTCTGCACTTGGCGAATGAGAGTGAGCTGTGTGTTGTGGTTCGACCCGCTCGTTAGCAGGTATTTCTGGGTTGTCTTTTTTTCGCACTGACCATAAACCGTGTACTAATAAGCCACCTATGACAAATACACTGATCACGATTAAAACCCATCTTAATTCTTCGGCCATCCCCTCACCTTTTTTATTTTATATGCCTAAACCTGTGTATTAGTTAAAACCTAATACGTTTAATTTAACTATGCCTGTGCAAGTTGCACAGCTTGTTCAATATCTACTGCCACTACGCGCGACACACCTGGCTCAGCCATGGTAACACCTGTTAATCTACCAGCCATTTCCATCGCAATTTTATTATGACTAATATAAATAAACTGCACCGATTGTGACATTTCTTCAACCAAACGGCAAAAACGTACCACGTTGGCATCATCTAGCGGTGCATCTACTTCATCCAGCATACAGAATGGAGCTGGATTGAGCCTGAATATAGAAAACACTAATGATAATGCGCTCAGCGCTTTTTCTCCACCACTTAACAAATGAATTGTTGAATTTTTTTTACCTGGTGGTCGTGCCATTATACTAACACCACTTTCGAGTAAATCGTCACTGGTTAATTCTAAATAAGCACTTCCACCACCAAAAACCTTTGGAAATAGCTTTGCAAAGTCTTGGTTAACTTGATCAAAGGTCGCTTTAAAGCGAGTTTTGGTTTCTATATCAATTTTACGAATAGCCCCTTCTAGGGTACTCAGCGCTTTTGTTAAGTCATCTAATTGATTATCAAGATATTCGCTGCGCGCTTTGGCTTGATCAAACTCATCAATAGCGGCTAAATTTACCGCACCTAAGCGCTCCAACTGATTAACAATATCTGCGAGTTTATTTTGTGCTGTGCTTATAATGAGTGTTTCTGGTAACTCATCAAGCACCTGCTTTAGGTTTTGCTTTAACTCTTCTAGCGGTTCAAGCGCCAACTGTGCTTTTATTAATAAACTTTGCTCTTCTATGCTTAATTTTTGATGCTGCTCTTGTAGCGCCACCAGCTCACCTTGTGAACTTTTAAGACTCGCTTGCTTCGTGCTTAAGCTCTCTTTTGCTTGGTTTAATTTATTTTGTAATGTGTTTAAGTTTTTCTCGCCTTGCGCATGCTGTTTAAGTAACTGGGCTATTTTTTCAAGTAGTTCTTGCTCGGGTATTAGCAGCTGGGTTAATTGATCGTGTAACTCTTTTGCACCCTGCTCTGCACTTAAATGCGCTTGCTCTGCATGGCTTAGTTTAGCTTGGCTTAATTGCCACTCGCTACGTGACTGTTGCTCTGCAAGCGTTGCTTGATGGGCTTGCGTTTTATATTGCTCAAGCCTAGCTAATACTTGGCTATAATTTGTATCACTGTGGGTGCGCTTGTTATTTGCAGTAGCAAGATCACTGCTTAAACTTAACTGTTGCTGCTTAAGTGTTTCAAACTGCACTGTTTGATCTTTAAGCACCCCTTTCATTTGTGCTAACTGCATAACTAATTGCTGTTGTTGCGTTTGGTACTGTTGCAATTGCTGCTGGTACTGCGCTACTTGCTCTTTTAACATATCGTTGCGCGTACTCGCTACGGCAATATTTTGAGCCAGCTGATGTATGGTTTCTTTAAGTTCACTTTGCTGCGTACTAAGCTCACTTTGCAGTGCTTTTTGCTGCTCAAGCACTTGGGCTGCGAGTTGTAACTCACCCTCTACATTTTTTAGCTGCGCTGTTTTAAGCTGCAATTGCTTGTGCTTTACCAGTAATGAGTTTTCAGCATTTCGATCTGAGCTTATATGCCAGTTCCGACCATGCAAAGCGGCGGTTTCATCCATTACGGCAATATAAAAATTATCCTCTAATGCTTTAAGTTCGCCGCTTTTACTATAAGCAATACGGCTCAATACTTCAGGGTAAACCCCCTGAGTTATAAATGCCGCTAAGCTATTTTTTACATTTGCCTGATTGCTTTTTGTTGATGCGATATGCCACACACTATTATTTGCCGACTGCTCACTTACATTTAAATGCTCAAGCGATTTAAGTGCTTGTTCAATACAGTGCTCAAACCCGTCTTTAACCTTTAATTGGTTAAATAAGGTGTTGTGGTGCTCGCTCTCATTATCTAGCCCTAATGTACTGCTTAGTCCTGCGATACTGGCTTTTAGCTCGTTAGCTTGCTGGCTAAGTTGCTTATATTGCTGCTCGGCATTGTTTAACTGCGAACTTTGCTCTAAAAGCAGCATTTGGCCTTTACTGTGCGCCGTTTGCTTAGTTGCTAACTCTTGAGTAAGTACTTGCCTTTGTTGTTTTTGAGAAGCTAACTGCTGTTCAACATCGCCACTTTTTAGATGTGTAATTTGCTTATTTAACTGCTCACATTGTTGATTAACGTGTTTGCTTTGTTGCTGAGTTTGTTCAATATTATTTGCTTGCATCTGCAACTTATTATTAAGTTGCAGCAGTTGCTCACTAAGCGATTGCCAATCTTCGGTGTGTTGCTGCTTTAGCTCTAAAGCGCTCTCAAGTTCTTGGCTTAACTCACTTACTTGCTCATTACGCATTAAATTGTTTTCTATTGCCTGCTGCAAAGCGTGTTCTAGCTGTTCACACACTGTTTGCTGCTGCGTTTTAAGCTCTAAACTATGCATTTGGCGCTGCTGTAGTGTAATCTGATTTTTTTTAAGCGTTTGAATTTGTTGTTTTATACTTATTTGTTGTTGCTCAGATCGCGTAAGCTCAGTGTGTATTACATGTTGTTGCTGTTGTGCATCACTTACGCTTTCTTGCGAGGCTTGTACTTGGGTTTCTAAGCTTGCAAGTACGTCGTCGTGGCCAGAATGGGCCGTTTTAAAAAACGTAACTTGCTCATTTAATTTATTTATTTGTTGGCTTTTTTCGAGTTGTTGTTGGTGTAGTTTTTGCCATTTTAAAACGGCAATTTGCCCTTTTAACGTTCGCTCTTGCGCTTTTAACTCGCGGTATTTTTTAGCATCAACCGACTGCACCGCTAACTTAGTAAGTTGACTTTGTAACTCTTTGCGTACATCGAGTAAGCGCTCTAAGTTTTCACGGGTGCTTTTTATTCGAGTTTGCGTTTCGCGGCGGCGCTCTTTGTATTTAGATACCCCGGCGGCTTCTTCTAAAAACACCCTAAGCTCTTGCGGTTTACTCTCTATTAAGCGCGAGATCATGCCTTGCTCAATAATTGCGTAACTACGTGGGCCAAGGCCTGTGCCCAAAAATATATCGGTAATATCGCGTTTGCGGCATTTACTGCCATTTAAAAAATACAACGACTGACCATCGCGAGTAACTAAACGCTTTATAGCAATTTGATTACGATCGGCAAAGGTATTAGGAAAGTCGCCTTTGTCGTTATCAAAAGTAAGCTCTACCGAGGCCTGCGAAATAGCTTTACGATTAGTTGAGCCATTAAAAATAACATCGGCCATGGCGTCGCCACGTAAATTTTTAGCCGAGCTTTCGCCAAGCACCCAGCGCACTGCATCAATAACATTAGACTTGCCGCAGCCATTAGGGCCTACAACACAGGTCATTTGATCAGGAAATGGAATTTTAGTTGGCTCTACAAACGATTTAAAGCCTGCCAATTTTATAGTGCTTAAGCGCATCTTTTTGTTATTACCGAATATTATTGGTTATAAACATTAACCTTGCTTTAGTTTTAAGCTTGGCGTTTAAAATTATCTAAAATAATACCGGTTGCCATAGCCACGTTCAGCGACTCAGCCTGACCAAAAGCCGGTATGGTTATTTTATCAGTTACTAATTTGGCACACGCTTCGCGTATACCGTGCGACTCACTGCCCATTAATAACACGCCTGAACCTGTAAATTGGGTGTTGTGCACATTTTCCCCGTCTAAAAAGGCACCATAAATTGGTAATTTTAATGTGGCTAAATGCGCAGGTAAATCGACTTGGCTTACCGACACTCTTACAAACGAGCCCATAGTGGCACTAATTGTTTTAGGGTTGTATACATCGGCGCTATCTGTACTGGTTACAATATGTTTAATACCGTACCAATCAGCAACTCTAATAATAGTGCCTAAATTGCCCGGATCAGATACACCATCAAGTGCTAATATTAAGCCACTGGTTTGTAGTTGTGCTGCTTGTGGCATATTTACAATAGCAATGGCGGCATTGTTACTAACCAGCGTACTTGCTTTTGTTAGCAGCTCTTCCTCGGCGCAAATAAAATTAATACCCAAATACTGTGCTTGATAGGTATTTATAAATGCCTCGGTAGCAAATATATCAACCGCCTTTAATGGGCTGTTTAATAACTCAAGTACGTTTTTTTCACCTTGTACAAGGTATTGATTAAATTGCTTGCGGTACTTTTTTTGGCCAAGTTGGCGAATAAGTTTGAGTTGGTTTTTTGAAATCATAACAGCCCCATAAAATGATGCGCACAGTATAGCAGATCTCATACCGACTTCTGAACTCGAAAAATAGCTAAAGTAGTGAGTTTGGGGTCTTAATACTATTGGCGCTGCGCTCAAAGGTTAAGTTAATCCGCATAAACATTCCTTGTATTGCCTCAACCTGCTGCGACTCTCCTAATATACACACTAACTCTTGATATAACGCGTCGCATGCATGTTTAAACCGCTGATCAACTTGACCTTTACTTGCCAGCAAAAATGCATCGGCAAGAGCATGCTGCCACAGTGCAAAATATTTTAGATCTTTACCTGCTACGTTTTCGCACACAGAGCGTAATCGCACTGCTGCGTGGCCTAAATTTAATGCGGTTAATGCCAAGTCAGTAATAGCGCGAGACTGCGAACCTTGGTCGTAATGAGTGAGTCGTAATAATCGGTCGGCCATCCGCTGGTTATACCAAACAATAGGCGCACTGTGTTTATTAATATCGAGCAGGTCTTGATGGGTTGCTTTAAAAATTCTATGCACTAATAACTGGGCGCTTGGCCCTGTAATTAAATGAAAAACCCAAAATAAAATAGCTACCCCAGTAAAAATAGCCATTGCCGCACTCAGCGTATAATCAATTGAAAATGCTCGGCTCATATCGGTACTTGGGCTCACCAAAATAGAAAACGGTATACAAAAGCCTAATCCGTAAGGCAGGGTTTCTCTATCGGCAAGTAGTAATAAACCAATAAAGTAAGGGCCAGCTAATACCAATATGAGTATTTCTAATTGCCCACCACTGTAGGCTAATAAGTTAAGTGCATAAAAAATACTGACAAAACTAGCAACCACAACTCCAATCATTATCCGCTTTAACACCACACGCAAAACAATGAGTGGAAAACGCGCTAACATAATTGAAAATATCACCGGTAAAATCATAATCATTATTGCTGCCGGCGATCCTGTGCTTACCCAAATACACGCGCCAATAAAAAACACCATAACGGTGCGAAACCCAACAATTATTGCCGCTAACGGATCACGGTAAGTTACTGTGCTAGGTGCATTTAGCAGCCTTGTATCGCGCTCTTCAAGGGCGCGATAAGCACGCAGCAACACTGTTAACTCTGTGGTTATATCAACACTAACATTGAGCATATGCGATTCAAAGGGCAGCTCACTGCTGTTATTCGCACGATATTCGGTTAACTCTCGGCGCAAGTTTTTTACTTGTTCTATGCAATCATCAACACTGTTTGCTTGCGCTATATTTGCTAAAACCTGTTTGAGCTGAGTAAATAATTGAGTCAGTAGCGGGCTCATCAATTTTGTATGGCTACGTTGTAAACGGCCAAATATTTGAATTAACGCCAGTAAAGATAATACTTTTTGCGACAGTTGATTTGCTGCACGAGCGCGCCCAGGACCTTTAGGGCCTTCGTAACGCACCGCGCTAGAATCTTCGTTAACTGCGCCTAAGGTTGCCAAAATGCCATCTATTTGCTGGTGTCGTTCTTCGTGCGAGCCTTGTATGTTTAGCTCAGTAACTAGGTAATTAAGGGTTTGGTTTATTAATGACTTTGCCTGAATTTGCAGCCCATTTTTCACTTTTACTGGCCAAAATAAATGGCTCACAATGCCGGCGCAAATTGAGCCAATTATAATTTCGCTCATACGCGATTGGGCAATACTAAATACAGCTTGGCTACTTACGGTGGTAGGGCTTGCTATTACCAGTAACACTATAATTTCGGCGGTAACCGCCGCCATAGCAAACCCATAAATAAAATTTGTTTGCCTAACCAAAGCCGATAACGTTGAGTTAATACCCAGCCACAACCCCAGTATGCCCAGTGCTAAGTAAGGGTAAGATATGAGCTGCGTTAATAGTAATATGCCAAACAAGCCGCCTATAACAGTGCCTACTATTTGGCACAGAGCTTTTTCGGCCACTAAGCCACTCTCTGGGCGTATTTGTAAAAACACCGCTGAAACTAAAGCCCAGTAAGGGCGATCTAAATTAAGAAACAAAGCAACTGTAAGCGCCATTGCCATAGCAATTACGCCTTTTAGTGCAAAAATAACAGCCTGCTTTTTAGGTAAAAACGGGTTACGCAGCACAGCCTCCATTAGCGCTCAACAAGTCGAATAGTTGCGGTCATTCCGGCACTAAGCTGAGTATCTGCAGGAAACGCGTCTAATTTAATATCCACCGGAATGCGCTGCGATAAGCGTACCCAGTTAAAGGTTTGCTGAACTTGTGGTAAACGCTGGCCATTACTTTGCGTATTAGTATTAGCAATTGCTTTACCTATACTCATTACCTGACCAGTTAAAGGTTTACCACCACTTAACAAAGCTACATTTGCGTGTTGCTTTAAATGAATAAGAGGGATTTTGGTTTCTTCAAAGTAGCCGGTTACATAAAAAGAGTCTGCTTGTACAATGGCAAATACCGACACGCCTTGAGCAACATAATTGCCTTGGCGTAAATCTAAGTTAATTATGTAACCCGACACAGGTGCAACAACTTGGGTTCTATCAAGGTTTAACTGCGCTACTGCTTGTTCTGTTTTAGCGAGTTCATAGTTTGCTTTTGCTATTTTTGTATTAATTCGCGTTGCTTCTAAACTTTCTTCACTAATTGCTTGTTGGCTGTTTAATGCTATTCGACGCTCGTATTTATGCTTAGCAAGCTCCCAGGTATATAATGCATTTTCGGTACTGGCTTTACTGCGCTCTAGCGCTGCCTGATAACGCTTAGCATCAACACTAAAAAGCAGATCCCCTTGCTTTACACTTTGCCCGTCAATCATGTTTAAATGAGTTACCCAACCAGACACATCTGGCGCTACCGTAACTATATTGGCTCTAATGCGGCCATCGCGGGTCCATGGTGTATGCATGTAATCATTCCATACCCAACGCCCTGCAAATACGGCCATAAAAATAACCAGTACTGTAACTAAAATACGTAAATATTTGGCCATTAAATTATTCTTCCACTTAATAAATATACGGTTAATGCTAAGTAACATACAAATAAAGACACCTCAAACCAGGCAACCCGCCAAATGCGATCGTGCCAATCTAAACGGTGCAAAATAAAACGACTCAGCGCTGTTAATAAAAATGCTATGGGAAAATAAACAACCAAAGGACTAAATTCTAGCCCTCCTAAAACAACAGCCTGAAGCATAAAAAGGTATCCTATTTTAGTTTTTATAAGTGGATAATTAAGCTCAGTATAGACTGAGCCTGACGAGCTTATAATAGAATGATATGTAAATAACCTAAATTCAGGTTAAATAACACCAAATTACTGCATAACGGTATTAAATAAACACGACTAAAAAATTATACTACTTTTATGGGACGCAAAAAAATAGGGCACGCTTTAAGGGTGCCCTATTCATTAGTATTTTCTTTAGTTTAATACTTATTTTTATATGCCCATAAGTGCAAAAGCTCATGCGCAATGGTTGCTGCAGCAATGGCGGTTACTTCACTTTGATCATACGCTGGCGATACTTCTACTACATCCATACCTACCATATTAATGCCTTTTAAAGCACGTAATATTTTAAGCACTTTGTCTGATGTTAAACCACCACACACGGGAGTGCCTGTACCAGGTGCAAACGCAGGATCAAGGCAATCAATATCAAAGGTTAAATAAACCGGTAAATCGCCTACTCGCGCAATTATTTGCGCAGCAATATCGTTTGCCGATAAATCGTTGGCTTGCATGGCATCAATCACTGCAAACCCATGCTTGCTTTGATCAAAGTCGGTGCGAATACCAATTTGAATACTGTGCTCTAAATCAATTAACCCTTCCATTGGTGCATGATAAAACATGGTACCGTGGTCGTAGCGTGAGCCATTACTGTAAGTATCTGTGTGGGCATCAAAGTGCACCAAAGCCATTTTGCCATGTTGTTTTTCATGCGCACGTAGCAATGGTAAAGTCACAAAATGATCGCCACCTAGCCCTAACAAGGTTTTACCTTGGCTTAATATTTTACTCGCGGCTTGTTCAAGCTGCGCCGTAAAATACTCAGCGTCGCCTACCGGATAAGTAAAGTCTCCAGCATCGGCCACTTTTAAATGCTCAAATAATGGAAACGTCCATGGATACTTAGTGCCTTCCCACGCTAAATGCACCGATGCACGACGAATCGCGTCTGGGCCTAAACGTGCACCTGGGCGGCCCGAGGTCGCCATATCAAATGGTAAACCAAGCACTACTACATCAGCGTCAATCGCGGTAATATTTTGCACCATAGGACAACGTAAAAAGGTCATCCCATTGGAATACAATGAGTGATCTGGATGATCAAACAAAGTCGACATACTTATAGCTCTTCTAAATAAGTGTAGCCATCAAGGCCATTTTGCAATTCGTCTAAAACGCTTTGCTGTTCGTGTTCTGCAATTTTGCTACTTACCAACTGCTGATACGACTGCTGAAAACTCTCAACGTCTAAATGCACGTAACGCATCATATCGGCTACTGTATCGCCTTGGTTTATTTCGGTAATGCTGGCTACGCCGTGCTCATCCATATTCACCATAGCGCTGTGCGTATCGCCAAATAAATTATGCATATCACCTAATATTTCTTGATAAGCACCCACCAAGAAAAACCCCATTAAATATGGTTTATCTGCACTAAACTCAGGTACTGGTAGTGTACTTTCAATGCCTTGACCATCAACATAATGATTAAGTGCACCGTCAGAATCACAAGTAATATCCAGTAATACTGCACGTTTTTTTGGCGCTTCGGTTAAGCCACTTAATGGCAACACCGGAAACACCTGATCAATTCCCCACGCATCTGGCAGTGATTGAAACAACGAGAAATTTACAAAAAACTTATCGGCTAAACGTGCATTAAGCTCGTCAATTATTGGCCGATGAAAACGGTTTTTGTTGTCCATGTGCTTATTAAGCTCATAACACACGCGTAAATTTGTTTGCTCAGCCCACGCACGCTGGGTTAAGTTTAGTAACCCCATTGCAAACTGATTATGTGCTTCGGCTAAATCCCCTTGGCTATCGTGATAAATCTCAATTAATGCACGGTCATCAGTTAATACATGCAATTGCTGCCACGACATCCACATATTTTTAAGTAACTGCGGGGCATCATCAGCCGGTGCTTCAATTTCTTCAGGTGTATAACTTTCAGTACCAATCACATTTGAAATAAGCACAGCATGGTGCGCGGTTAATGCCCGCCCCGACTCCGAAATAATAGTTGGAAACGGCTGTTCATACTGCTTACAAATGTCGCCTATGGTGTACACAATATTGTTAGCGTATTCAGCTAAGCTATAGTTCATTGAGTTATGTGACTGGCTACGAGTACCATCGTAGTCAACAGCTAAACCACCGCCCACATCAAGACACTCAATTTTTGCACCTAGTTTACGTAACTCGCAGTAAAAACGTGCTGCTTCGCTTACACCTAAACGTACATCACGAATATTCGCCATTTGCGAACCTAAGTGAAAATGCACCAACTGGACTAAATCAAGTTGATCCGATTCTTTCAAACGATTAACCACATGCAAAACTTGTGATGCCGATAAACCAAATTTTGATTTTTCGCCGCCACTTGCTTGCCATTTACCTTTACCTTGCGATGCCAAGCGCACGCGAATACCAATGCGTGGCTTTACATTTAATTCTTTAGCTTGGCTAAGAACCATGTCGAGTTCAGAGAGCTTTTCAAGCACTATGTATACTTTATGGCCTAGCTTTTCGCCTATTAGCGCTAAGCGTACATATTCTTTGTCTTTGTAACCGTTACATACAATCACCGCACTGGTTTTTTCAGCCAATGCAAGTACGGTTAATAACTCTGGTTTGCTACCTGCTTCTAAACCTAGTTGTTTTTTTTCTAGTTGTGCTTGGCTGGCAACAATTTCTTCAACCACTTCACGCTGTTGGTTTACTTTAATTGGGTAAACTAATAAATAATCTTTAGGGTAGCCGTAATCTGCAATCGCGGTATTAAATGCAGCACATAAGCTGTGCACACGATGATGTAATATTTGCGGAAAACGTACTAATGCAGGCAAACTTAAGCCTTTATCTTCTAGTTGCTTAGCAATGTCCGTCAGTGCAATAGTTTGCTCTGGCGCATCGGCTTTAGGGGCAACATATACATCACCTTGTTCATTAATACCAAAAAAACCTTGGCTCCAATGACGAACATTGTAGCTCGTACGAGCTTGTTCTAGTGATGTTGTTTCTTTCATTTATCTTTCTCTTTTATTTAGAAATGCCGAACTGGCTAATTGCGCGCATTAAAAGAAAAATAGCGGTTTAAGTCCAACAAGAATTTTTACTCGTAACGAGTAAATTTTAATGTTAAAAATTAGAAACAAAGTAACGCTAAAGATCATAGCGCCTCAGAGGCAGGTAACATAAAGGAAGAATCTAAATTGCGCTTAATATACGGCTTTTATTACAACTTTTGTTATTAAGGATTGCAGATATATAGCGTAAAATTAGTTGCTAAATTGCGGCTTGAAAAGCCAATATTAGCGATATTAAAATAAAAACAGGGTACAAGCTAAAGTCGGATAAACGCAGCGCCACCCGACAAATTATAGCTTATTTAATAACTCACCTAGTCCAATACTTTTATCTGATTGAGTGATGTTATATTTATATGCGTTTGAAAATAGTACTTTCCTGTTTTTTTACCCATAGCGTAAAAATCAATTATCATACGTTTAGCCTCGCCCGTAACTTCAACTGTTTTATTAATAAAATATAAATCGGGCGAAGTTCCATACTTTTTTATAAAAGCATTTACTGTTCTAGGGTGAATAGCGACACTCACATTTCTTCTATCTCTATAATCCAATTCTGTATTTAAATAGATACCACTGTTTTGAATGCCCGCCGCCTTTATTGATAACTTAAATACGCCTTTTATTCCTGCAGGAGCGACTTCTTCGGTGAGGGCAATTAAATTCATAGTGCTGGTTATATCCGAGTTAGATATAACTTTAGGTGTTGATGTACACCCACTAAGAATTAAAATAGAAATTAAAACAAAATACTTCATCTATACAACTTCCTTGTTAATCAAATTTGTGAGGCTAGCGTACTTTTACTTAAGCCTAATATTAATAATAAATGAGCTACTATAATACGCTATAAGCAACTTTATTAGTTTAAAAATATATTATGCGCCCTTAAATAAAACGTAGTATTTATTAGGGCGTGTTGATCTTTGTGGTATGAAAAACAAACAGCATGAAGATAAGGTATAATTGAATTCGCCAGAAAACTTT
>NZ_JAATTW010000061.1:0-18783 GCF_013414205.1 Pseudoalteromonas sp. MIP2626 | reverse complement strand
GGTGGGCGCAGGAGGATTCGAACCTCCGACCGCTCGGTTCGTAGCCGAGTACTCTATCCAGCTGAGCTATGCACCCATACTTTAAAACTTACAAAACACGCCATTTAAAAATGGTGGAGAGGGAGGGATTCGAACCCTCGATAGAGCTACAAACTCTATACTCCCTTAGCAGGGGAGCTCCTTCGGCCACTCGGACACCTCTCCGTCTTGTGGGGCGTATAATAAAGAGTTCAGAAAATATGTCAAACACTTTTCTACCAAATGTGCCTATATGGTTATAGATTGTGCATCTAGTTAGTTTTAATGTGTAGTTAGTTTAAAATTCAAACAACTTTTAACTTTTTTCTGGTGGGTTAACGCCTAACACAGGCACTAAATCATCATTTAACTCTGCAAGATACTGCTCTTGATAACCTAACTTTTGAAACTCTGCAATACAGGCTCGGTAATAGGCTTGTCTTGCATCTTCGGTTTCGCAGTTATTGATTGGGTTTTCAATATGTTTATTTTTCATATTATAATTTATAAATCCATTTAATCTTTTTATTTAGAGCCTTAAATCAATTCTCTAAATTTCCGTCGTAGTGTAGCGAATAACTTTACACAAATGCAACAGTGCGTTTAAAAAACACTCAGATTAAAAAATTATAACCCAGACACAAAAACGCCGCATTTAAGCGGCGCTTTATTACTTTACATTATTAAGCTTAGTCGGCTTGCGGGCGCATATGCGGGAACAAAATAACGTCTTTAATGGTTGGCGAATCAGTAAACAACATTACTAAACGGTCAATACCAATACCTTCACCTGCAGTTGGCGGTAAGCCATACTCTAGTGCGCGTATGTAGTCTTCATCGTAATGCATTGCTTCATCATCACCTGCGTCTTTCTCTTCAACTTGACGAGTAAAGCGCTCTGCTTGGTCTTGTGCATCGTTAAGCTCCGAGAAACCATTAGCCAGCTCACGTCCGCCAACAAAAAACTCAAAGCGGTCTGTAACAAATGAGTTTTCGTCGTTACGACGTGCAAGTGGTGATACTTCCCATGGGTAGCCGGTAATAAACGTAGGTTGAATAAGCATGTGCTCTGCTGTTTCTTCAAATATTTCACACAAAAATTTACCTGGGCCCCAAACACAGTTTTCAGGAATTTTAACGTGTACTTGCTTAGCGTACGCTTTTAATTGTTCAAAATGGTTTTCTGGGTCGTTAAATACTGCCGCATCAAACTCAGGGTTATATTTTAAAATAGCGTCGCTCATGCTTAAGCGCGTAAACGGTTGGCCAAAGTCGTACTCAACTGAGTCAATTACTTCGCCGTTTTCGTCTTTAGTTGTGTTAACCACAACTGCACTACCAAGTACGTTTTCTGCAACTGTACGTAGCATGTCTTCGGTAATGTTCATCAGATCGATGTAATCAGCGTATGCTTGGTAAAATTCAATCATAGTGAATTCTGGATTATGACGCGTAGATAATCCTTCGTTACGAAAGTTACGGTTAATTTCGAATACGCGATCAAAACCACCTACCACTAAACGCTTTAAGTACAACTCTGGCGCTATACGTAGGTACATGTCTATATCAAGTGCATTATGGTGCGTTACAAACGGACGCGCCGATGCACCGCCAGGAATAACCTGTAGCATGGGTGTTTCTACTTCCATAAAGTCACGGTCTGCTAAAAAGCGACGAATGCCTTCAACTACTTGTGAGCGAATGCGGAATGTTTCACGCGTTGCTTCGTTAGTAATTAAATCAACGTAACGTTGGCGGTACTTAGTTTCTTGATCTGATAAGCCATGGAATTTTTCAGGCAACGGGCGAAGTGACTTAGTTAAGAGTTGGTACTCTGTCATCTCTACGTATAAATCGCCTTTACCCGATTTATTAAGCGCGCCTTTAACACCAATAATATCGCCAGTATCTAGTTGGCCATATTTTTCTTTTAAATCTTTTTGCACATCTTTAGACGCATATGATTGTACGCGGCCTTTCATGTCTTGAATTACAAAAAAAGGTCCGCGCTTTGCTAAAATACGTCCAGCAATAGACACTACTTGTTGTAACTCTACTAATTCTTCTTTGCTCTTATCACCAAACTGGGCTTGCAAATCTGCCGTGTAATGCTCACGACGGAATTGGTTTGGATGACCGTTGGCTGGGCAATTTTGGCGTATAGCATCTAATTTGCCACGACGCTCAGCGATTAACTTGTTTTCGTCTTGGATTTGATCAGTCATTTTTTAGCTCTTTATTAGCTTGGTGGTTATAAACCAGATTTTAAGCTGGCTTCTATAAATTTGTCTAAGTTGCCGTCAAGTACCGATTGGGTATTACGGCTTTCAACGCCTGTACGTAAATCTTTAATGCGGGCGTCATCGAGTACGTATGAACGAATTTGACTGCCCCAACCAATATCCGACTTTGAGTCTTCTTGGGTTTGTTTTTCAGCATTTTGCTGTTGTAACTCTAGCTCAAACAGTTTTGCTTTTAACTGTTTCATTGCTTGGGCTTTATTTTTATGTTGTGAGCGCTCATTTTGGCACTGCACTACGGTATTTGTTGGTACGTGCGTAATACGAACCGCTGATTCGGTGGTGTTAACGTGCTGACCACCTGCACCCGAGGCACGGTAAACGTCAATACGTAAGTCAGACGGGTTCATATCAATTTCAATATTGTCGTCAACTTCTGGGTAAACAAATGCAGAGGCAAACGAAGTATGACGACGACCACTTGAGTCAAATGGGCTTTTTCGCACTAAACGATGCACGCCAGTTTCGGTACGTAACCAACCATACGCGTATTCGCCAACAAAGCGAACTGTTGCGCCTTTAATTCCTGCAACATCGCCGCCAGTAGCTTCTACTAATTCAACTTTAAAGCCTTTAGCTTCGCCCCAGCGTAAATACATGCGCAGCAAAATATTACACCAGTCTTGTGCTTCAGTGCCGCCAGAACCAGATTGTAAATCAAGGTAAGCGTCGTTTGAGTCATGAGGACCGCTAAACATACGACGAAACTCTAACGCTTCTAGCTGCTCGTTCAAGTCTGCTAGTTCGCTTTGTGCTTCATCAAAGGTTTCTTGATCTTCGGCTTCTACAGCAAGCTCAAGTAAGCCTTCAACGTCGTCAGTACCCGTCACTAAGGTATCGATAGTTTCAACAACAGCTTCTAGTGCCGACTTTTCACGGCCGAGAGCTTGTGCACGTTCAGGTTCATTCCATACGGCTGAATCTTCAAGTTCGGCGTTAACTTCTTCTAAGCGTTCTTGTTTAAGAGCATAGTCAAAGGTACCCCCGAAGCAACTCAGTACGTTCGCGAATTTCCTTGATTTGGTTAATCACAGGATTCACTTCAAACATGGTCATTACTCCAAAATGGCTAGGTTATTACGCTCCTTAAAAAGGAATTAACGCAATATATTATCGTCAAATGATAAAAACGCCCGATTTTAACAAAAAACCGTGCGCTTTATTAGCACTTTATGCGATCTATTCTAGATATTTTTTAGCTGGCTTTTTCTAGCTCTCGGATAATTAATTGCAGGGTGAACTTGCCTCTAAACTCATTTATATCGAGCTGATACGCTGCTTTAACAAATTGTGCGTTGTTATCTGGCCATTCTTTTAAATCAATGCCAAAAGCTATGGCATCAACTAAGCGTCCTGATTGATGCTTTAATACCAATTTCAAATGCTTTTCGCCCACTATACGCTGCTGAATCAACTCAAATGTGTGCTCAAATACCGGTTCAGGAAATTGCTGCCCCCAAGGGCCCGCTTGTTTTAATTGCTGGGCAAAATCCATGGTAAAACACTCATTTGGCAACTCGCCATCGGTAAATACAATGCAGCGTTTACTTTCTTCACTAAGCTGGGCGCTAACGGCAGTATCAAAGGCGTGTTTAAATTCGCTAAATTGCTGCTCGTTAATACTTAAACCGGCCGCCATGGCATGGCCACCAAACTTACTAATTAAGTGCGGATCGGCCGTACTTAGCCCTTCGAGTAAATCGCGTATGTGCAGCCCTTCAATTGAGCGACATGACCCTTTTATCTCACCGTTTTCGCCACCCGCAAATATAACTGTTGGGCGGTGGTATTTTTCTTTTAAACGCCCGGCTAAAATACCGATAACACCTTGGTGCCAATCCTCTTGGTATAAACAAATAGCGTCGGGAATATTGTCATCATTAAACGCTAACTTATCAAGCACAGCTTGCGCTTCATGCTGCATGCCTTGCTCTATTTCGCGCCTTGCAAAGTTTAAGCTATCTAGCTCACTGGCAATACGCCTAGCTTGATTTATATCGGTACTGAGTAAGCAGGCTATGCCTAAACTCATGTCATCTAAACGCCCTGCGGCATTTAAGCGCGGAGCAAGCGAAAAACCAAAGTCGCTGGCACTCAATCTTGAGGCATTACGATTAGCAACCTCAATGAGGGCAGTAATGCCTGGGCGAGTTTTACCACTGCGAATACGCGCTAGTCCTTGGTGCACCAATGTCCGGTTATTGGCATCAAGCGCCACTACATCGGCTACAGTACCAAGCGCAACTATGTCGAGCAGGTCGGCTAAGTTAGGCATAGGCTGCTGCGCAAAATGATTTTGCTCACGCAGTGTGCTTCTAAGGGCAATAAGTAAGTAAAAAGCCACACCAACACCTGCAATCGATTTAGACGGAAAGCTGCAGTCGTGCCTGTTCGGGTTTACTATGGCATCGGCATTAGGGAGTGTTTCGCCCTGTAGGTGATGGTCGGTAACCAGTACTTTAATATTGGCGGCTTTTACAATATCAATACCTGCAATACAGGAAATACCGTTATCGACTGTAATTACTAAATCGGGTTTAAGCTGTACTATTTGCGCAGCTAACGCCGGGCTTAAACCATAACCTAAGCTAAACCGATCAGGTACTAAGTAATCTAAATGAGCAAAGCCAAACATGGCCAAGCCTTGCATTAATGTAGCGGTACTGGTTGCACCATCAGCATCAAAATCGCCAACAATTAAAATATGGCTTTGGGCATGTAGCGCCTCAATTAACAAGTCGCAGGCTTTGTCCATATCTTTAAATAACTTAAAGTCGTGTAATGTGGCGGCGCTGTTATTTAGCTCATCGGCATGGGAAACATTTCGCGTGGCATAAATTTGCTTAATTACAGGGTGTAAATGACTCGGTAAATGTGAATCATCGACGTTTTCGCGCGTTTGGATCGTTTTTTTCATGCAGATTTTTAACTTATTTGGTTCATCATAAATATACAAAAAAAGGCCTTTCGGCCTTTTTTTATGCGCACCGTAAATTTAATTACTATGGGGCTTTACTAGCGTTAAGCGCAGCGCTTAATGCGGCAGCTGGCTGATAACCTGGGATCATGGTGCCATCTTCTAAAATAATAGCAGGTGTACCGGTAACACCAAAGCTTTGACCTAGCTGATAATGCTCAGCAACTGGCGCACTACAACCTTTAACTGCTGTAGTATTTGAGCCACTTTTAGCTTCGGTTAGTGCTTCTTGTTGATCTTTAGCACACCATACGTTCATTAAGTCATTATAACCTGAACCTTGTAGGCCACCGCGCGGAAACGCTAAATACTTAACGGTAATACCCGCTTCAAGTAAATCATCTAGCTCACGGTGTAATTTACGACAATAACCACAGCTAATGTCGGTAAATACGGTAATGCTATGTTTTTCGTTAGGTGCTTTGTACACTATCATCGAATCTTCGTATTCTTTTAACCCAGCTTGGCGTACGCCGTTTAGTGCTTTTTCGGTTAAATTACTACGATTATTTAAGTCTATAAGTGTCCCTTGCATTAAAAACTGTCCGTCTGGGCTTGCATAAAGCACACCTTGATTAGTGATCAGTTCTTTTAAACCCGCTACTGGGGTTGGGTTTATTTGCTTAACGGTAACGCCAAGCGCGGCAAATTTAATAACAATAGGATCATTAGCGTTAGGGGCTACAGCCACATCATTCGCTACGGCACTTAAACTAGTGCATAACATGGCACCTGCTAACATTAATTTTTTCATAATTCTTCTCTATTTTTATAAATACATATCAATTGACCGGCTTAGTGATAATAAATTTCATATTAAGCACGTGGATGATGCTGCGCATGTACCGATTTTAATCGCTCATTTGCAACATGCGTATATATTTGGGTGGTTGATAAATCACTGTGTCCTAACATCATTTGAACCACACGTAAGTCTGCCCCATGATTTAATAAGTGGGTTGCAAATGCATGGCGCAATGTATGCGGTGACAATGACGACTCAATTGATGCCAAAATAGCATAGTGCTTCACTCTATGCCAAAAAGTTTGTCGGGTCATGCCAACCCCTCGCTTTGAGGGAAACACAAAGTCGGTGGCGTGTTTAATCATTTGCGCCCGTCCCACCTTTAAAAACTGCTCAAGCCAATACATGGCCTCTTCGCCCAGTGGCACTAAACGTTCTTTATTCCCCTTACCTTTTACAAACACTACAGCTTGGCGCAAATTAATTTGTTCAATCCGCAGCCCTACAAGCTCACTAACCCGCAAACCTGTTGCATATAGTAACTCAAGCATGGCTTTATCGCGCAGCCCCATTGGCTCATCGGTATTGGGAGCGCTCAGTAGCGCCTCTACTTCAGCCTCCGAAAGCGTTTTAGGCAAAGACTGTCCTGCTTTAGGTTGCGCAATATTGAGCATTGGCGAGTCGCTAATTAACTTTTCGCGCACAAAGTACTGATAAAAACGCTTAAGCGCACTAATACTACGCGCAGTACTACGCGGCTTTAAGCCTAGATCAACTCTATGGGCTAAATAGCTTTCAACGTCTAGGCCGGTTACAGTCATTAAATTTTTGCCTTTTAAAAACTGGCAAAACTTATCTAAATCGCTGCGATACGCCGATAGTGTATTTTCACTCACCCCTTGCTCTAAATACAAACAATCTAAAAAGGTTTCTAGGTAATCGTTATTGCTTTTTGGTGCCGTGCTTGGTTCTGAAAAGTCGTCAGCTAGCGTTGTCACTTTTGTGCTCTCATTTTTGTTATAGCCATTGCCTAAGGTATCAATTAAAAACACCTTACGGTAAACTTGAGCTTATCATATCAGGCAATTACACAGTGATAAATACGATGCAAATTGGTTTATTTTTTGGCTCTACTACCTGCTACACCGAAATGGCAGCAGAAAAAATTCGCGACATTATTGGTGCCGATATCGTTACCTTGCATAATATTAAAGACGAACAACTAAAAAATGCAGAGCAATACGATTTCATTATTTTTGGCATTTCAACCTGGGATTTTGGTGAAATACAAGAAGACTGGGAGTCAAAGTGGGACGACATAGCAGACGTAAACTTAAATGGTAAAACCATCGCGTTATTTGGCATGGGTGATCAACAAGGTTACGGCCAGTGGTTTCAAGATGCGCTTGGCATGCTACACGACGAAATAAGTCCGCAAACATTTACCCAGTTAGGTTTTTGGCCAAACGACAATAGTTACGAGTTTGAAGCATCTAAAGCACTCACCGAAGACGGTACACACTTTGTTGGTTTAGCCCTTGATGAAGACAGCCAGTACGAGCTAAGCGACGAGCGTATTGCCACTTGGGTGGAACAGGTAATGACCGAGTACAGCGAAACCCTGTAATACTGTTTATTATTGTTGTACTTGTAAAGCGCAGCCACACTGCGCTTTAATTTTATTGGCTAACTACTCTACTCTTAGCCAATATTGGTTACGATAAAAAAAGCCAATATAACCACGCACTTCTAATTTTTCACCAGCATCTTGAGTCGTTAAGCGTACTGTATAGCTTTTACCGTTATTTGGGTCGAGTATTTGACCGTCTTCCCAACTACCATCACCGCTATCTATCACATTATCAATAATGGTCATGCCTAATATGGGCTGATCTTTTTTATCGCCCGAGCACTGCGAGCACACTGCATTTTGCTTATCTTTATTTAATAATGTTTCAATGGTGCCGCTTAAAACCCCGTTATTTTCAACAATACGGACATACGACTTAGCTTCATTAGTGTCTTCATCAATGGTTTTCCAAAGCCCAACAGGCGTCATACTGGCAAGTACGCTCTGCGTTGTAAAAAATGTAGCGGCTAAGGCGCTTAATAATACTGATTTAGTTCGTTTTTTCATTATAAGTTACCTGTATACATATAAACTCATCATACCAGCACTGTTTACCACATTACATCTTCAAATAAAATGCTTTGCATAGCGTAATATAATCTTCGCTATAGTTGTTTTCATTATCTTTTATACACAAAGCTGATTCCACAATGCTCTGGTTTATATAGCTAAAGGTCATTAGGTTTCGGCTAATCGCTTTATTTGGCGTCGCCTTTACTTGGCAATGAGTATTTAAAAAAAGCCCGTTTTGAGTAGCAAGTTCAATAAACACCGCAGCCTCTGTAGTGGGTAAAATTAAGCTAAAGGTTGAGCCTGCATGACTGAGCTTTTTAAAAGCACTAATTAGCTCAGCAAAACTTAAACCATCTGTATGGCGCGCAATATTACGCGCCTCATTATTACCTTTTAAACTGTGATTAAAATACGGCGGATTGGCTATCACTACATCAAACGGCTGCGCGCTGTTAAAAGTTTGAATGCTTTGCTGGTGCACCTCTATATTTGGCCACGGGCTAGCGGCAATATTTTGCAACGCTTGTTGGTAAGCATTTTTATCAACTTCTACCGCCGTTATAGTTAACTGGGGGCTGCGCTGTTTGCACATAAGCGCCAGCAATCCCGTGCCTGTACCTATATCGAGCAAGCTGTTGGCATTACTTAAATTAGCCCATGCTCCAAGCAAAATACCATCGGTTGATACCTTCATTGCACACTGTTCGTGCGCAACTTTAAATTGTTTAAATGCAAAACCAGACATTTTTTCACCTTTTCATTCACCAAGCAGGCGTAACCGAGTATAATTAGTGCCATTGTCCTTTATTTTTGACACTCTATGCAATTTTCTGAATTTGATCTTGATAACAAGCTACTCGACGCCATTAATAAAATGGGTTACGAAACGCCAACCAGCATTCAACAACAAGCTATTCCTGAAGCACTTCAGGGGCGTGACATTTTAGCATCTGCGCCTACAGGTACAGGTAAAACAGCCGCCTTTTTAATTCCGGCTATTCAATATTTATTGGATTTTCCGCGTCGTGATCCTGGTTTTGCGCGCGTATTAGTAATGACGCCAACTCGTGAGCTAGCTTATCAAATTCATGAACAATGCGAACTACTTGCTAAACGTACTAACCTTAAAATTGGGGTAGTAACAGGCGGTATTAACTATGGTACGCATAAAGAGATTTTTGAAAAAAATAATGACATTTTAATCGCCACCCCAGGGCGTTTAATGGAATATTTAGAAACCGAAAACTTTCATGCTGAACACGTAGAAATGCTTATTATTGATGAAGCCGACCGCATGCTAGACATGGGCTTTAAAAAAGAAATGAGCCGTATTTGTGACGAAGCTAAAAATCGTCGTCAGTGCTTTTTATTCTCAGCAACCCTTGAAGGCGACAGTGTTGAAAGGTTTGCTGAAACAACGCTAAACGATCCAGCATTGCTTGAAGCCGAATCGTCACGCAAAGAAAAGGCTAAAATTCACCAGTGGGTACATTTAGCCGACGACTATCATCATAAACTTGAGCTGTTAGTTAATACCCTTAATGGCCCAGACGTAACTAAAGCCATAGTGTTTGTTAAAACCCGTGAGCGTCTTGAAACGCTAATTGGTGAACTAACAACTAACGACGTTAAAGCAGCCTGGTTACGCGGCGAAATGCCGCAAGACAAACGCATGAAAGCGATGGAAAACTTCCATAGCGGCAAAACCCGTATATTAGTTGCTACCGATGTAGCGGCGCGCGGTATCGACGTAGCTGATATTAGCCATGTAATAAACTTTGACCTACCACGCACAGCCGATATATACGTACACCGTATTGGCCGTACGGGCCGCGCTGGTAAAAAAGGCATCGCTATTTCACTGGTTGAAGCGCACGATATTGGCATTCTTTATAAAATAGAGCGCTATATTGAGCAAAAACTTAAACGCCGTGTTATTAAAGGATTAGAGCCAAAGCATAAAGAAGCTAAGCCGCCGGCTAAAAAGCGTAAAGATCCGGTTAAAATGAAAGCGAAGAAAAAAGCTAAGGTAAAAAAGAAAAAGTAACTTAAGCGCATACTGTAAGTAGTATTATGTTAGCCGACAAAAATGTCGGCTTTTTAATGCCTGCTCCCCCCATAACTGCATGGTTTAGGGCTATGTAATCTCTACTTAGTTTTATGTAACTATTGCCCACCTGAATTCCCACTTAATAAAATAGCCTTTATTTTCAGTACATTAAATATGGAACGATAATTGTAACTACCATGGTAACTCCGCCTAATTTGGCTACCCGATTAATTGCAATGTAAGGATATGATTATGAGCCGTTTAAAATTAACTATCGCTTTAGTATCATTTTGTTGTTTGTTTTTATTAGCATGCGCTACAAAAGTGAGTGCTACAACAAATATGGTTGTCGTTAGCAGCCTGGCAACCCAACCTAACTTACAGCAATCGATTACCCACACTTTGCGTACCAACCCCAATTTAGCGCTAAGCGATATTCGCGTACAAGTTAAAAATGGCGAAGTAGATTTATACGGTAAAGCGCAAACAGGTTTTGAGCGTGCGTTGGCACAAAAGTTTTTAGAAAATATGGATGGCGTAAAAATCATTCGTAACAAAATTGATATTATTTAAGTTTTACTTAAATAACTTACATAAAAAATGCCGCTTATTGCAAAATAAGCGGCATTTTTTTCAGTGCTCATATATTCAGTAATCAAGCCCAAGCTTAGTAATAAGCCAAACAGGCTAACTACTTTTTAAGCTATGAGCTCTATTTAGCTCTTTGGCGATTACTCGCTACCTTTGGTTTTGTATTGGCCTTATGAAATTGGCTAAAACCAGTATGGCGCGTTAATGCTGGGCGCCCACCTCGACTACTTCCTTTTGCAGCTCTTTCGTCGCGCCCTTCTTCTGGCACTAAGCAATTTGGCGCTTTACCTATAAGGTTAGCTTTGCCCATTTTACGCAGTGCTTCGCGGATCATTGGCCAGCCCGCTGGATCGTGATAGCGTAAAGTTGCTTTATGTAAGCGACGCTGGCGCGCACCTTTAGGCACAGGTACTACTTCGGTATTGTTTTTAATATTACGCAGTGAGTTCATCTCGGTATGATAAATAGTGGTCGCATTTGCCATAGGAGATGGGTAAAAATTTTGTACCTGATCAAGCTTAAAGTCGTTCGACTTAAGCCACAAAGCCATGTTTACCATGTCTTCGTCTTTAGTACCCGGGTGCGCCGAAATAAAATATGGAATTAAATACTGTTTTTTACCCGCTTCTTTTGAGTACTTATCAAATAACGCTTTAAACTGATCGTATGCTCCCATACCTGGTTTCATCATTTTTGATAATGGCCCATCTTCGGTATGCTCTGGCGCTATTTTTAAATATCCACCTACATGGTGAGTAACTAATTCTTTAACGTAACGTGGATCTTGCACGGCTAAATCGTAGCGTACACCCGAGGCGATTAATATTTTTTTAATGCCTTTAACTTCACGGGCTTTTTTATACAGCTCAATTGTTGGCGTATGATCGGTATCCATATGCTTACATATTTCAGGGTATACACACGATAAACGTCGACAGGTACTTTCTGCTTTTTTGCTGGTACAACCCAATTTATACATGTTGGCTGTTGGGCCACCTAAGTCAGAAATAACCCCGGTAAACCCGGGTACTTTATCTCTAATTTGCTCAATTTCTTCAATTATTGATTCTTGCGAACGGCTTTGAATAATCCGCCCTTCATGTTCGGTAATCGAACAGAAACTGCAACCACCAAAACAGCCTCGCATAATATTAACTGACGTTTTAATCATGTCGTAGGCAGGTATTTTTGCATCCCCGTAGCTAGGATGAGGAATACGTTGATACGGCAAACCAAATACAGCGTCCATTTCATGTGTTTCTAGTGGATATGCTGGCGGATTAACCCAAATAGAACGATCGCCGTGGCGCTGAAAAATAGCACGAGCACAACCTGGGTTAGTTTCTTGGTGCACAATACGAGAAGCATGTGCATACAATGGCTTATTCACACTTACTTGCTCAAACGCAGGTAATTTAACGTAGGTTTTTTCCCATGGCTTAGGGCGCGCTGGCTGAATAGTAATAACCTTGGCGGCTTCGGCTTTTAAGTCTATACCTGCTTGTTTAAATTCTGATTTGCTACAGCCAACATCATCTGCGCCATACGGGTTTGGAATTGGATCAATTTTACCTATTTTATCAATAGCGGTAGAGTCACTGCCACGCCAGCCTGGTAACGGCTCTTTACGAATAACCGCAGTCCCTCGTACATCTTGAATGGTATCGGTACTTTCGCCCGCTGCAATACGATGAGCAACCTCAACCAGTGGGCGCTCCGCATTACCATATATTAAAATATCGGCTTTAGCGTCAAACAAAACACTACGACGCACTTTTTCTTGCCAATAATCGTAATGAGCAACACGGCGTAAACTTGCTTCAATACCACCTAAAATAAGTGGTACATCTTTATACGCTTCGCGGCAACGTTGTGAGTAAATGATTACCGCACGATCAGGGCGTTTACCACCAATGTTGTCTGGCGTGTAGGCATCATCATGGCGCATGCGTTTTTCAGCAGTATAACGGTTAATCATCGAGTCCATGTTGCCAGCGGTTACACCAAAAAATAAATTGGGTTTACCCAGCGCCATAAACGCTTCTTTAGAGTCCCATTCTGGCTGGGCAATAATACCCACTCTAAAACCTTGCGCCTCAAGTACTCGGCCAATTACTGCCATCCCAAAACTAGGATGATCTACATAAGCATCGCCACTAATAATAATTATATCGCAGCTATCCCAGCCAAGTGCATCCATTTCTTCGCGTGTAGTAGGTAAAAATGGTGCTGTGCCATAACACTCTGCCCAATACTTTGGGTATGAGAATAAGCCGCGCTTAGCTTTAAGTGTGCTCATAAAGTTGACCGTCTAATAACAAAAGGTGAAAATTATACCCTATACCAACCTACCTTGATAGAGCACTACTTTGCTGTGCCGCGCGGTTTTAAAGTGAAGTTTCGTTATTTTTTAATACTTATACACCTAAATTAACTATTACTTTTTATAGGTTGTGGCTAAATATCTAGCTCAATTAAAAAATAGTTGCTATAAAATTAACCTCGAAAGTTAAGCACACCCGAGTTAATATGCTAAATCAATAATAAGTTATGAGTTTGTAACCTAATTTATCTGAGGTTTTTTTATTAAAATATTAAAAATGTTAGTGCAGCTTTTATTAGTTTTACTCTTACTTTTTATCGTTATTGGCCTATTACTACCACAGAGCTATAACGTAACAAAGAGTATTAACATTAATGCTAATACGCACATAGTAAAACCCTTAATCACTGATTTTTCGCAGTGGCATAAATGGTCGCCTTGGAAGAAGCTAGATCCCTCAGTGGAACTTTCCTTAGGTGAGCCAAGCACAGGGGTTGGTGCTCATCAATCATGGCAAAGTAAATGGGGCGCAGGTGAAATGACCACCACAGCGTTAAGTGCAAACAAAATGGTGTTGAATATTTTATTTGCTCAAGAACACATTATTGCCGCTAAAGTAATATTTACGCAAAATGCAAAAACGGTCACGGTTACTTTTCAAATTACGGGGCAAGCCACGCTGCCTTTAGTTTCTGGGTATGTGGCTGTGCTTAGTGAGCACATTTTAAGTAACGCAGTATCACTGGGGCTCAATAATTTAAAAACAGTAGCGCAGCTAAGTGATGCACAAACAATAATGGAAAATCATGGCAGTCAAAACCGCACAAGCAAGAATTAATCTCGCTAATACCATAGAGTCGTTACTGGGCTATCCTATTATTAAAGTAGGCAATAATGAGCAAAGTTATGGCCCCCAAGGCAAGGTTAAACCGCTATATCGCATTAATAGCGACAATACAGTTTTAGCTAGAGCACAAAAAAGACAAGACTTACTGCTCATTAAACAACAGCAAAATATAGAAACAATTTTAGCTATGGCAATGGATTTTTGTCCTGACGTAGCCAGTAGTAAACAACCCGATGCCGATTGGGTAGAACACTTTGTAGCACTATGTGGTGATACCTCAAATCAATCTATGCAGTCACTTTGGGCAAAAATACTCACCGGTGAAACGCTTAACCCGGGGACTTTCTCAATAAAAAGTTTGCAAACACTTAAGCATATGACCCAGCGCGAAGCTGACTCTCTACAAAAGTGTGTATCCCTCTCTGGTTATAATGAAAAAGACGATAGCCACTTTATTTTACTAGGGTTTTATAAAAAACCATCACTATTTGATTTGTTACGCAAGGGCAATAAAGTATCTTTAAATCTAGGAAAAACAGGGATTAGCTTTCCTGATATATTAACTTTAATGGATTTAAATTTACTATATCGAAAAGAGATTGAGTCTGCGGTACTAAAAACTGGGCAAGAACTTACGTTATCGTTTTTATCACAAAAAGTAACGTTAAAAGCAAAAAATAGCGATTTAGTATTGAGTTATTATAAGTTTACGCAAACAGGTGATGAGCTATCTAAACTCATTAACTACCCGGTAAATAAAGTGTATAAGCAGTTACTTAATAGTGCACTTGAGAGTGAATTTGAACTAGCGTGGCATACTACTAAGTAGCAAAACCACGCTATATACTATTAATTAGCAGTGTAATTAAAAGTGTACTTGAATGCCCGCAAATGGACCCGATGCATCAATATTAGTATTAATATCATCAATATCGTCTAGCTCTAATGTCATTGAGCGGTAACCTGCTTTAACAGCAACATCTATTGCTAGGTTATCAATAAATTCCCATGCAATACCCATTTGGTAATCTTGAACTTTGCTATCGTCTATTGCTAAAAAGCTGCCTTCAAAAAACACGCTTAAACCGGTAAAAGGTAAGCCTGCTTCAGCGCGGCCGTAAACCAATGGTACAAAGCCTGAAAACTCAACAGTTTCAGTATAATCAGCGCCACCTTGTTGCGTAGTACCTTTAACTAAAATCTCACCATCAAACTGCTTAGCGTTAACACCCAAATCGATAGAGATTAAGTCGTTATCAAAGATTTCGTAATAAAATGTGTAATCAATGTGAGTTAAGTCACTTACTGAATTAACCGTAGTACCTACAACGTAATCTGAACCATTAAAAGAAAATGTTTTATCCAGACGTGTAGAGCCGGTAAGCTCAAGCTCTGTGTATCTTAATTTAATATTAGGTACTAATGGCACTGGATGCTCAAGTGCAGCGTAGTAGCTTACGAAGGTTTCATCGTCAAAATTAAAATCTTGTGGTGCATTTCCTTTATAAGAAAAGCTTCCTTCGTTATCCGCTTTCCAGCCATCAACACCTACATACAAGCCTAATAAGGTATCAGCTTGCGCTGCAGGCGCTAAACATGCCATTGAAAGGGCTGCTGCTAAACAATACTTTTTCATTTTCTATCCTTGGGTCAATAATTCGCTAAGTTCAATAAGAGCCGCATTGGCTCTAGAAATATAATTTGCCATAACCAGTGAATGGTTTGCTACATAACCAAAACCATTCCCATTTAATATCATTGGGCTCCATACTGTTTCTTGAGTTGCCTCAAGCTCTCGTATAATTTGCTGCACACTTACGCGTGCATTCTTTTTCTCAAGTACATCGGCAAAGTCATATTCTACCGCTTGTAAGAAATGCAATAAAGCCCAAGTAGCACCGCGCGACTCATAAAATACATCATCAATGTCTAACCATGGCGTTTTTGCTTGCTGTTGTAATGGAGAAAAAGTGGCTTGTGTATTTGATGTATTACCCGCTAAATCAGTGTTTACTTTATCTTGGCCTACACTAGCGCTTAAACGCTGACTCAAGCTACCTAAACGCTTTTCAGCTTCTTTTAGCCAACTGCGCAAGTTATCGGCGCGAGCATAGAATTGACTGTCACGCTCATGGTCATTCGCTATTTGAGTACGATATACCAATAAGTAATCAATGCCTTTTTGGTACTCACCTTCAGCGCTTGGCCACGCCCACGCTTCAGAGCTAATATTAAACTGCGGCTGTGCTTTTTTTAGAGCTTCGTGTTCAGTTGATTGCGATTGCGAACGGCTAAAATCTTTACGCATAGAAAGGGCTAAATCACGCACCATTTCGAGTGCGCCATATTCCCACGCAGGCATATCGTCCATTATTATACTTGGCGGCAAAACATCATTTGATAAATAACCGCCTGGCTTTTCGAGTAACGTACTTGCTACCGTTATTAATGTTGATGTTGTTGTATAACCAATAACAAATTGCTCATTACGTTGCTGGGCTTGCTGCTTTGCTTTTTCTACCACATTAAAACGAGCAGGCTCCGTACTCCAATAAACAGCTATTGCGTAAAAAATAATTAGTAATATAGCTAATGCAGCAACTATTTTCCCTTTATGTTGTGACATTGATCCTCCTAATGATGAGTATGTTGTTTTGATGCTTGTGATTGTTCTGCTTGTGATTGTTCTGCTTGTGATGCAAGCGATACCACCTGAGCATTGGTAAATACACGGTTGCCATCACTAAAATATAGTGTGAGTTTACGTTGTTGGCCTACTTTTAACGGTTCTTGTGGTTCAAAAATCATTAAATGATAGCCACCAGGCTTAAAATCGATTTGTTGATGGGCGTTAATTGTTAACGATTCAACTTTTTGCATTTTCATCATGCCATCTACGTGCAAGTGCTCATGAATTTCAACGCGACCTAAGCCATCAATAGTTGCTTTAGTCAACGTAGCCACAGTATCACTATGATTTATAATACTTAAATAACCTACACTTGAAGTTGTGGCAGGTAAAAACTCCCTTACTTGTGCATTACTAACCTTAATAATAGCAACATCCGCATCGTGATCATGCCCTGAATGTGCCATCGATGATGATGAAAAAAGACTTAAAACCGACACCAAAACAATTGAAATACACTGTTTAATCACCACTCTAATCCTTGTTAAAACATAATGCTAAGTATCAAATTTAACATAGTTCAGTTGCAATAGTCAGTTAATTTGGAGTTAAGATGCTACTTTTTTGTTATCAGCTACTAACCAGCAAAGTACCGCAATAAATAGTAACGGCCAAGCAATCATCAGCGATCCAAATAAAAATGCCAATACAGTTCCGACTAATGCAACTGCTGCTGCGCCAACTAATCCTATCGTTATTAGTACTGCAACAGCTACAAAAATAATAATAGCCGCTAAAGCTCCTATTAGCTCAAGCCCAGTCCAACTTGTATCTGCAATCCAAAGCGGTAATTGCCAAGTATCAAAGTGCACCGCAGAGACAACATCAGTAAAAAATAGTAAATAAACAATTATACATACGGCTAACGCTTTCATTTAGCTCTCCTTAATTCAATCTAAATGTAAATTAGCTTAAATTGCTTTTTCTTCTAGGCAGCAATGCGCAATAAAATAACCTAGTGCAATTGCAAACGGAAAACTCAAAAATAATAAAATAGTGACAAGTCGTGTTGACCACACAGGTAAATCTAATCGCTGCGCTAAACCACTGCACACACCAGATATTTTTTTATCAAGTGGATCTTTGTACCAACCACGTTTGCTGTTAAAACTATTCATAATTATCTCCTTAAGCACTCTGTTTTAAGTTAGTTTTTAAATCAGCTTTTAAGCGAGCTAATTCTGCATCTACTTGTTCGTTTTTCACCAAAGCGTCTATTTGTGCAGCTATAGTATTTTCTGAATCAGTAAGCTCGTACGCTTCTACCTGTGCTTCAATACCTTCTACGCGCTGCTCTACTTTCTCAAATCGAGAGAGTGCATGTGCAACTTTTTCACTTTGTAATTGGCTATTTATTTGCCCCCTTGCAGCCACTATATTGTGCCGCTGTACTAACTGTGTTTGCTTGGCTTTAGCCTCGGCTATTCTTTGTTGCAAACGCTGACAATCCGCTGTCATTTTAGTTATTGATTGCTGCAGCGTTTCTAGTTGCAGCTGCTTTGCTACAACTGTGTTACTAATGGTTTGTTTTTCAAGCAAAGCTGATTTTGCTAAATCATCTCGACCTCTCTCTATTGCTAGCTCAGCTTTATCCTGCCAATATACTAAATTGTTATTTTTATTTTCAATTTGACGTTTAAGTGTTTTTTCTTCGCACAACAAAGCCGCTGTCGTAATACGACACTCAGTAAGTGCATCTTGCATCTCGCTGAGCATTAAATTAAGTAATTTTTCTGGATCTTCTGCCTTGTCTAATATCGACACTATATTTGCTTGAACAATATCGGTTACGCGATTAAATATTCCCATCAGATTCTCCTGTTAACTTTTTAAGTGATTACACAAATTAGATTCCAAGAGTTATGCCAAGTAATAATATAAACAGTAAAACACATTAAATTCAGCAACTTAAACTTATAATTTATAAATTAAAGTTACTTTTAACTGAATATGATTAAGTGTAATTAGCCAATAAACTAAACTTTTGACTATTTTTTAGGATCATCGAGTAGGGTGAGGCTTATGCCTCATCCCTCTCACAGAACCGTACGTACGGGCCTCGTATACGGCTCCTGTATTCTTCTATCCCTTCGGCTTATT
>NZ_JAATTW010000060.1:0-18838 GCF_013414205.1 Pseudoalteromonas sp. MIP2626 | reverse complement strand
TTGTTTATAATAAGTCGTAATAGCGACATTATGGTGTTGGCAGAATTCAATATTAGTACCACTAAACGTACTGCGTTTCAGCAAAAGCTGCTGCCACTGTGCGCTTGTTCTGTAAGTTTTCATCACCTGCTCCGAATTTATCATTGAGCAGGTATTTTTAGATAATCAGAACATCGATGCTAGGTGTGGTTCGCTAGACGCTTACGAATAACCCCCTGAAAACACCTAAATACAGGGAAATAAATCAAATTCCAACCTAAGTCATTGATCTATAACTAGAGGTTTACTGCATCGGTTTTCCGAAGAAATCCCAGATAAACTCTCTTTCAAGCCTAAGAGAAGCAGAGCTTAAAGCACAAAATAAACCTAAGCCATTGTTTTATAACTATAGGTTTGTTGCATCGGTTTAAAGCAGGGTATATAGGTTTGCTGCATCGGTTTGAGTGATTGACAATGGTGAACAAGGATTGATACATCAGAACATACGTCAAATGGATAAAAAACAGTCTAATATCACAACTTATTTCATAAAATACAAAAATCACCTGTGAGCAACTGAGGTAAATAGACCGAAAAACCCTATAGGTTTAGTGCATCGGTTTAAGAAAAATAGTGAAAACTCCGATATTACAATCATAAACGCACGAGGAGGCGTTTGTAACTGTGCGTTCTTAGTTCTTCTTACTACCCAACATCAACTGTGTTGATATGAGACACATGATCATTACATAATCTTTGCCCCTTAATCTTAATGTGTATATTATCTCAACTAATAAAACAAAAGGATTAGCTGTTTAGTTATTAACTAATACGGCTTGGCAGGGAATAGTATGTCGTTATCAGATTACCAATCATTCATGACTCCATTACTGCAGTGCTTAGCTAACGGTAAAACCGTCAAGCTTAAAGACATTGAAGCAAGCGTTTATCAAAACCTCGGTTTATCAGTAGAGCAGCTTAAGCTACGTATACCTAATGGTAAACAAACCTATGCCTACCATCGCTTGCAATGGGCTAAAACATACTTAGTTAAAGCAGGGTTAATTGAGCAACCTAAAAGAGCCTTTTGTACCATTACGAGCAAAGGTTTATCTGCGTTAGCAACGGGCGAATTAATCAATAACCAGTACTTAAGCCAATACCCTGAGTTTTTAGACTTTAAAACCCGCACTAAAGATACTAGTGACTCACTAGACGAAAACACCACCAGCTTAGTAAATAGCAACTCACACAAAACACCAGAAGAGCTTATAGAAGCCGCAGTGGATACACTCAATACAAACTTGAGTGACGAAAGACTACATGCAGTGCTTTCGGCCTCCCCTGCGTTTTTTGAAAACCTTGTAGTCGATTTAATGCTAGCTATGGGCTATGGCGGCTCACGTAAAGATGCAGGGCAAGCTACTCAGTATACTCAAGATGGTGGCATTGATGGCGTAATAAAAGAAGATAAACTCGGCCTCGAAATGATATATTTACAGGCTAAGCGCTACACCAATAAAACAGTGGGTAGACCAGACATAGAAGCCTTTGCGGGCGCACTTGATATGCACCGCGCTAAAAGGGCGTATTCATCACCACCAGCGGCTTTAGTAAAGATGCACTGGAATATGTAGGCTTAATAGAAAAGCGCATAGTGCTTGTAGATGGTAAACAACTTACAGAGCTAATGCTTACTCATAACTTAGGCGTTAGCACCAAACAGGTATTTGAAGTAAAAGCGCTTGATAGCGACTACATTATTGAAGATTAATAAGTACGCTCGGCGTGCTAGTAGAAACCTCTACACAACCAATTAAGAGAACACACAACAATGGTTCAACAACACCAACAAGAATTAAAAAAACAGCTTTGGAATATTGCTAACAGCTTACGTGGCAACATGTCGGCTGATGATTTTCGTGATTACATACTTGGGCTTATTTTTTATAAATACCTGTCAGATAAGCTCAATACCTATGCTGATCAGCTACTAAGTGAAGACGGTATTGTATTTGCTAAAATTGACGAAACTACAGCAGAGGGACAAGAGTACTTAGAAGCTGTAAAAGAAGAGGCACTTGATAAGCTTGGCTACTTTTTAAAACCTGCAGAGCTTTTTCATGTACTTGCTGAGCGCGGTTCTAACGATAAGTTTATACTTGATGATGTAACCAACGTGCTTAACCATATTGAGCAAAGTACTATGGGCGTAGACAGCGCTGATGACTTTAACGGTTTGTTTGATGACCTAGATCTAACCTCTAACAAGCTAGGTAAAACACCGGATGCGCGTAATAAGTTAATAGCCAAAGTATTAGAGCACCTTGGTAACATCGACTTTCACCTAGAAAGTAGCGAAATAGACATACTTGGCGATGCGTACGAATACCTTATTGGTATGTTTGCTAGTGGCGCGGGTAAAAAAGCAGGTGAGTTTTATACTCCGCAAATGGTATCTAAATTACTAGCAAAATTAGTAACTTTAAATAACCCGCACATTAAATCGGTTTACGATCCCACCTGTGGCTCTGGCTCATTGTTGTTGCGTGTTGCAAAAGAAGCTAATAACCCCGATTTAAAGTTTTACGGACAAGAGCAAAACCCAAGTACTTACAACCTAGCCCGTATGAACATGATTATGCACGACGTGCATTACACAAAGTTCGACATTCAAAACGACGACACGTTAGAAGTTCCCGCACACTTTGAGCAACGCTTTAGTGCTGTGGTAGCTAATCCGCCATTTTCGGCGGATTGGTCTGCCAACCCGCTACACATGAATAACGAGCGCTTTGCCGACTACGGCAAGCTGGCACCAAAAGGTAAAGCCGATTTTGCTTTTGTACAACACATGATCCACCAGCTTGACGACAACGGCACAATGGCGGTGGTATTACCGCACGGCGTGTTGTTTCGTGGTGCTGCCGAAGGGCATATACGCAAACATCTTATTAAAGAAAAAAACTACCTTGATATGGTAATAGGCTTACCTGCTAATATCTTTTTTGGCACGTCTATTCCTACCTGTGTATTGGTACTAAACAAACACCGTAAAGCCGACGACAACGTATTGTTTATAGATGCCAGCAATCACTTTGAAAAAGGCACTAACAACAACGTAATGCGTGAGGAAGACTTACAACGAATTTTAGATGTTGTAAGCAAACGCGAGTTCATTGATAAATATGCATTCGCAGCTACACAAACCGATTTAGCAGAGAACGATTACAACCTTAATATTCCGCGTTACGTCGACACCTTTGAAGATGAAGAACTTGTGGATTTAAATGAAATTGCAAAACAACTTATAGCAAATGATAAAGCGATGCTTGAAACGGACAAAACAATTGCAGGTTTTTGTGATGAGTTAGGAGTTAGAGCGCCTTTTGGAGTAAAAAGTAATGCTTAGTAATGCAGATAAGCCCTCGCTTAGGTTTAGCGCTTTTTTCGATTCCGACTGGAAAGAAAGTAAACTAGGTAATATCGCTGTTATTGAGCGAGGTCGCTTTTCTCCAAGACCGAGAAATGACCCTCAATTTTATGGTGGAAATACACCTTTTGCTCAAACCAATGATGTAGTCTCATCAAAAGGTTATGTTAATTCATACTCTCAAACGCTAAATGATAAAGGATTAAAAGTTAGTAAGTTGTTTCCTGAAGGAACAATACTTATGACTATTGCAGCTAATATTGGTTATTGCGGTGTTTTAAATGAACCAATGGCATGTCCTGATAGTCTAGTCGGTATTACTTGCAAAGAGGGCAACTACAACTCGTTTTTAAATTTCTACCTCAATAGGGAGCAACCTCGTATTGATTATTTAGCACCAAAAGGTGCTCAAAAAAATATAAATATCGAGTTTTTAAAGCCTTATAAAGTTAAATTACCCACAAATAAAAAAGAACAACAAAAAATAGCTGACTTTCTTACTTCTGTAGATACTAAAATCAGCCAGCTAACTGAAAAGCACCGCCTATTAAAAGACTATAAAAAAGGCGTAATGCAACAAATTTTTAGCCAACAAATCCGCTTTAAAGACGATGATGGAAGCGCTTTTCCTGATTGGGAAGAAAAAGTTATTGGCAATGTTATGACCGAAAGTAGAATTAAAGGGAGTTCTGGTGATACTGCTAAAAAGCTAACGGTTAAAATTTGGGGCAAAGGTGTAATTCCTAAAAAAGATGATAGCAAAGGCAGTGAGAATACTCAGTACTATAAAAGGAAGGCTGGTCAATTTATTTATGGAAAATTAGACTTTTTGAACTGTGCATTTGCAATAATTCCTGATGAGTTAGACGGTTATGAAAGTACGTTAGATTTACCTAGTTTAGATGTAAGCTCTTTGGTTAATAAGTTTTTTGTACTTGAAGTAGTGAAGCAGAAGCAGTTCTATAAACGGTTTGGGGAAATAGCTGATGGTAGCCGCAAGGCTAAGCGTATTAATGTTGGAGTATTTCAAGAGATGCCAATTACCTTACCTTCAAAGGCCGAGCAAAATAAAATTATGGCATTCTTAGATTCACTCGATAAAAAAATAAACGCTGTTAACGAGCAAATTGAACAAACTAAGCTATTTAAAAAAGGCTTACTACAGCAAATGTTTGTGTGAGAAATAATGACTAATAAAATTAACGACAACCAAATAGCGAACATTATTGATATTCAAACTTTGCAAGAAAGCGTAGAGGTTGAGTGTAAGCAGGCGAGTGGCCGCGATGGCCATGGTGCAGTGCCTAATGATATGTGGGAAACCTATAGCGCGTTTGCCAATACCCGTGGTGGCTTAATTTTATTGGGCATTAAAGAAAAAAAAGGCAAGTTTACCGTTGAGGGTATAACAAACCCAGCGCCGCTAATTAAGAATATTTGGGATATTGTTAATAACCCGAATAAAGTGAGTGTTAATTTACTCAGCGAAAGCGACGTGCGCGTTGAAACACTTGAAGGCAAATCGGTTATTGCGATTACTGTACCACGCGCCCCGCGTCAAAGCCGCCCTGTATTTATAAATGCGAATCCGCTCAATGGGACCTATCAGCGCCGTTACGAGGCCGATCAAAAGTGTTTGCCACCGGCAGTAAATAAAATGCTGGCAGAGCAAGAAGAAGTACGCGACAACAGAATTTTAGAGCACTTTACTCTTGATGACATAGACCCCGAAAGCCTGCGTATTTATAGGCAAATGTTTGTTGATGCCAAACCACAACACCCTTTTTTAGAATTGAGCGATCAAGAGTTTTTGCGCTCAATACGTGGCTGGCAAAAAGACCGCGCAACAGGTAAAGCGGGTTTAACTCTTGCTGGCTTAGTGATGTTTGGTAAATGGGATGCGATTCAAGATGCGTTGCCTAGTTTTGCACTCGATTATCAAGAAAAAGACGACAGTACACACCGCTGGATAGATCGTATTTATACTGATGGCTCTTGGTCGGGTAATGCTTTTGATTTTTATCGTAAGGTGTATCGTAAGCTTACGGCAGATTTAAAAGTAGGGTTTAGTTTAACCGATGACGGCCAACGACAAGATACCACTCCCGCGCATGAGGCCATTCGTGAAGCACTCGTTAATACACTGGCACATGCAGAGTTTAATACCGAAAGTAATATTTTAATTGAAAAACACCCTGACTTTATCGGCTTTAGAAACGCAGGGCTAATGCGTATACCTGTGCATGAAGCTAAGGCGGGGGGGAATAGCCAGTGCCGCAACCCAGCTATACATCAAATGTTTTTAAATATTGGTTTAAGCGAAAAAGCAGGGTCAGGTATTCCTAAAATATACAGTAACTGTAAAGCGCAAAACTGGCAGCCACCGCATATGTATGAAAAGGATGAGCTGAATCAAACCTTTTTAGAGTTGCGCATGGTTAATATTGTGTCGCCTGAGCTTGATAAGCGCCTTACAGATACCTTTGGTAGTGGCTACAAAAAGCTGAGCGAGCTTAAGCGAACTATTTTGATTACCGCCATTACTGAGTCATGGTTTAACCACGAGCGTATTTGCTCGTTGACCTCAGAGCATACAAGAGAAGTGACACTTGCGTTAAGTCAGTTAGTTAATGCAGGGTACTTAGAGTCGGCAGGCCAGCACAGAGGCAAGATATATCACTTAAAAGGGATACAAATCCCTACACCTGATAATGATGCAGGTAAGAGTATTACGTTTGTAGCCTCTCCCAAGTTAGATCAGCTTTCATTGTTTGAAGGTCCGGAGTTAAATAGCGAAGGTCCGGACCTAGATACTGAAGGTCCGGAGTTAAGCAATGAAGGTCCGGACCTAGCTTTAAATACTCCGGACCAAGACAATACAGAAGTTGAGACAGCTGCAGCTAATGAGTTATGGAGTTCACTATGGGTTATAGGTGAGCAAGTACGATCTGCCTCAAGTAGAAAGCAGAAGTCTGAGGTAGAACAAGCAATAATAGCCCTATGTAAAGAAGCACAGCCGCACTGTTTAAGGTTGGGTGATATAGCGCAGCTGCTAGGAATGAAGCCCGATACGCTGAGGCGTAACTACTTAAGTAAAATGGTTAAAGAGCAGGTATTATTTTTGGCCTATCCAACAATACCGAATCACCCTGAGCAGGGTTATAAGTTACATAAAGATTAGCAACAAGCTGTGAATGTATTGCATAAGGCTAGTACCAAGGAATTGTAGATATAATGACTTACCAAAGTGAACAACAATTAGAAGATGACTTAATTGCACAGCTTAGCAAGCAGGGCTTTACGCGCGTTATTTTAAAGGATAACGCCGCACTTGAGGTCAATCTTAAGCAGCAGCTTGAAAAAGTGAATAGCTGCACGTTAAGCGATACTGAATTTACGCAAATATTGGGTAAGCTTGGTAAAGGTAATATATTTGCAAAAGCCAAAATACTGCGCGACCAGCTTGATGTAACACTTGATAACGGCGACAGCAAGCACTTAACTTTATTATTTGATGAGCCGCAGCTAAATAGCTTTCAGGTAGCGCAACAAATTACAGTAAAGGGCACATACACTAACCGATACGATGTAACGCTATTAGTTAATGGCTTGCCGCTGATACAAATAGAGCTAAAACGCCGTGGTATTGAACTAAAAGAAGCGTTTAACCAGATTAAGCGTTATCAAAAGCATTCGTTTCATGCCAACCATGGTTTGTTTAACTATGTGCAGCTGTTTGTAATGTCGAATGGGGTTAATAGTCAGTACTTTTCTAACAACAGTGAAATGTCGGCTAAGCAAACCTTTGACTGGACTGATAATGAAAATAATAAAATAAGCCAGTTACATGACTTTGCCGAAGCATTTTTAACGCCTTCGCACTTAACGCATATGCTAACCAAGTACATAGTGCTTAATGAAACAGGTAAGTACTTAATGGTGCTTAGACCGTACCAGTTTTATGCAGTAGAAGCGATTGTAGAGCAGGTTAAAACTACAACCGATAACGGCTACATTTGGCATACTACAGGCTCGGGTAAAACGTTAACCTCGTTTAAAGCGGCGCAAATTATGACCTCGCTAAGTGAGGTTGATAAAGTAGTATTTGTGGTAGACCGTAAAGACCTAGATTACCAAACCGCGCTTGAGTTTAATGCGTTTGTAAAAGGCTCTGTAGACAGCACCGACAACACCAGCATGTTGTTCCACCAGCTGTTAGATAAGCCTATGAAAGGCAAAAAGGTTAATCAAAATCGTAATACTAAGCTGGTGGTAACTACACTACAAAAGCTTAATAACGTGGTGACTAAACAGCGCTATTTAAAAGAAATGCAAAGCCTGCAGGATAAGCGCATTGTGTTTATATTTGACGAGTGCCACCGCAGCCAATTTGGTGATACACATAAAAATATTACCGAATTTTTTAATAACGCGCAGTTGTTTGGTTTTACGGGTACGCCTATATTTGCCGACAACGCCGTTGCTAAAAACTCAGTTAAACGCACCACAAAAGATTTGTTTGGTGAGTGCTTACATCCTTATGTAATTGTGGATGCAATACGCGACGCTAACGTGCTTAAGTTTGCTATTGAGTACGTTGGGCGTTACCAATACAAAGATGGCTCTAACAACAACCTAGACATTGAAGTTGAAGACATCGACACCAAAGAGCTTTTAACCTCTCCTGCGCGCTTAGATAAAATAACCGATTACATTATTTCCCAGCATAATCGTAAAACGCATAGTCGTGAGTTTAACGCTATGTTTTGTGTTTCAAGTGTGGCTGAGCTTATTCAATACTATGAGCTATTTGCAGCGAAAAAGGCACAGGGAAAACATAACCTTAAAATTGCCACCATATTTAGCTATGAGGCTAATGAAGAGGAAGAATACGAACTAGGTAATAGTGATGACCCAAGCATTAAAGAAGCCTCTGTTAAGTATTTAAATGAAGGGCAAGCCGTCAAGCTACATAGCCGCGATAAGTTAGACTTATTCATTAACGACTACAATGCTATGTTTGGTACAAGCTACTCCACCAAAGACAGTAAGTTATTTGAAGACTACTACAAAAATATATCTAAGCGCGTTAAAGCCAAAGAGATTGATATATTGCTGGTGGTGAATATGTTTTTAACCGGCTTTGATGCCCCAAAACTCAATACGTTGTACGTTGATAAAAACCTTAAATATCATGGTTTGGTGCAGGCCTTCTCGCGCACTAATCGATTATTGGGTGAAACTAAATCGCACGGCAATATAGTGTGTTTTAGAAACCTTAAAAAAGCTGCTGACATTGCTTTTACGCTGTTTTCAAACAAGCAGCCTAAAGAATATATAGAAACCCCTTCGTATAATGAGCTACTAGTCGATTTTAACGACGCCTATGGTGCGCTAATCGCAATTACGCCTACCGTTGACTCAGTTAATGCTTTACCTGATGAAGAAGCTCAGGCGTTGTTTGTGAGGCAGTTTCGTGAGCTTATGCGCTTAAAGAACATGTTAAGCAACTTTGCTGATTTTGATATGGACTCAACCGCTATGGGCGAGCAAGAGTTTCAAGATTATACGAGTAAGTATGCCGACCTTGGCAGGCAGCTACGTGAGAACTCAAGTAAAGAAAAAGTATCGGTTTTAGATGACGTTGATTTTGAACTAGAGCTACTACACAGTGATATAGTAAATGTAACCTATATTTTGCAGTTATTGCGAGAGTTACACGGCGAAGAAAGCGGCGACGAAAAGGCCCGTAAACGTCAAGTAATAGCAAACCTTATAGCCACAGATCCAACCTTATTAAGTAAAAAAGCACTTATAGATAAGTTTATGGACGAGCACTTACAAGGCATACCTGCCAGTGCTGACGTTGATGAAGAGTTTGAGCTTTATTGGGAAAAAGAAAAGCGCCTAGAGCTTGAGAGGTTTGCCCACGAGCAAAAGTTAAACCAAGATCGCCTAGAAAAGCTAGTAACGCGTTATGAGCTAAGTGACGAAATGCCACTAAGGGATGACTTTGCTGATGTACTAGAAACCAAACCCAGCCTTTTACAACGCAGAAGAATACTGCCAGTAATAACGGATAAATTTAAACACTTTGTTGATACGTTTATCGCAGGGTTTTAAAGGAGTGAGGTGTTTTTCGTAAACCGTGAACGGTTTGTTAGGGACGTATAAGAAAATGTTGTATTTATGAATTTCGAACGTATTTGGAGTGAGTTTACGAAAGCTATATCTTAGTGTAGCAGGGCAGCGTGTATTGAAGTTACACAACAAAGTATAAAAATGAGACTGTAAAGCTGATAACTTTCTGGACTAGTTTTTTCGGCCGCTACGTGCCAGAAACGGATATTGGTATCACCTCACTTGAGGCTAAAATAGCAAGGTACGAGCACAGTCACCTGTTTTTCGTTCTTTGCAGTGACTTGTTAGTACTCATTACCAAATAAATATCCAGCTAGCTATGAGCATAGCTGAAACAGAAACTAATCCGATTTTGTTTGATGTTGCTGAAAATACAGTAAAACGTTGAGTAATATGTTCAGGTTCACCGCCTTTAACATGATAAAATACGTCAAATTTTTGGATTATAGGATTTGTACCAAGCCACATACCGAATGCAATTACCAAAAAAGTGTTGTAAAACCAAATAATCCTCCTGATTCAAGGTTACTCCTAACTAAATATAAGAAAATAAATAATGCGCCATAACCAAAAGAATAAAAGTACTTTCGTTCTTTTTCACTAATTAGCCTTAGAATATGGTTATGACGAGATCTATCTTCTTCTGAGTACCATACTTCGGTCATTTATTTACTCCATGCTTGAACCTATGACATGTGTGCTAACAATTTAATAGTGGCGCTAATCAAGCATATTTCTGCCGACTTCACGCTCATTTATCTACTTTTAACAAATTACCTAAGATATTACTATCACAAAGTTTTCTAAAACTTTAAATTAAAGTTAAACAAAAAATATGCGCGCCGCTCATTTTCATGAATATATGCGCAAAGGGCTGTTTGGCCAATCAATTAACTACAATACTCAGCCAGTCTCAATGACCATTCCTCGCTCTTTGCCGAAGTTCGGCTCAGTGCTATAAGCAGTCTCTCAAAAAGGGAAGACAAGATGCTACCAGCACTTCCTTGGCATAATAAGTTCGGCTTAAATCAGGAATATAGTGAAGTAGCAATGATCTTTTCGTCATATACTAGGGCGTGTTGATCTTTTCGGTATGAAAAACAAACAGTATGAAGATAAGGTATAATTGAATTCGCCAGAAAACTTTACACCGAACCTACATGCCAAGATTAATGTTAACAGACGGGACATGGAATGTCTTACCAAAAGTAATGTACTTAAGTGGTCGAATTTATAATAAGCCCGACCATAGAAAAACGCTCGAAGGCATACTGTATAAGATGCGCACAGGTATTCCATGGCGAGATTTACCTTCTGATTTTGGCAGTTGGAGTGCTATCTACAGACGATTTAATTTATGGTCCAAAAAAGGGATTTTGAATTGACTGTTTCGCGTATTATCTCGTGATGCAGACATGGATTGGGTCTTCATTGATGGCAGTATTGTTAGGGCTCATCAACATAGTTGTGGTGAAAGAACCGCTGACAATGAATCAATTGGAAAGAGCCGAATTCATCTTGCAGTCGATAGCGGAGGGTTGCCTGTTTATTATGAATTATCCTGTGAAAATACGCATGATATCGTCCATGCAGAGTCACTCGTAGCTAATTGCCCAACAAGTAATATTGTCATCGCACATAAAGGCTACGACAGTGAAAAACTGAGAGCGTTTGTTCGTGATAATAACGCTACACCCGCTATTCCACGTAAGGGCAACAGTTTAGTAGGCAATGAAGATATTGACTGGTGCATGTACAAATATCGGCACTTGGTTGAGAATACATTTGGCCGTATTAAGCAATAATATAGAGGGATAGCCACACGGTATGAAAAGCTTGAACGAAATTATCATTCAATGCTCGCTTTAGCATTTACTATGATGTGGCTACCAATGTGGGCTGATTAATATATGTACTACAAAGATCAACAGACCCTAAAAATACGAATACAGATGTTTACTTTTGTGGCCCGAGTAGTCCGTGGCAAAGGGGAACAAATGAAAATACAAATCGCCTATTAAGGTAGTACTTCCGCAAAAAGACAAGTCTACATGGCTTTGACCAAAGTTATTTAGATAAAGTCGCTAATAAACTAAATAATCGACCAAGAAGGATATTAAACTATTTAACTCCTAATGATATGATTAAAAACCATGTTGCACTGAGCACTTGATATCACCACCACCTCTTTTAATATTTTGATGCGCTCAGACTGGCTTTGAATAAGCTGTTCTTGCTCTGCTAACTGAGCACGAAGCAATTCAATTTCAGTCAGATTTTCAGAAGAGGAAGTCACAATGCAAATAGTCTTTAAGGCCTTGTTTTAACTGTGCTTATTGTATCAAAGCAGGTGGTTTTTTTGCTAAAAAACCAACTCAAATTGCAATTTTTTATGAGGTTTCATCAGGTTAATATCATAGCCATCGAGTAACCAATTAAGTTGTTGCCCCGTTAAGTTCACCAGCTCATCAGGACGCTTGGGCCACTTAAATTTATCCTCAGCTAACGCTTTGTAATACAGTACAAAGCCATTATTTTCCCAGAATACGCATTTGATTTTGTTACGCTGTTTATTGGTGAACGCATACAGCTCACCACTAAACGGGTTGTGGCCAAATTCTTGCTTCAATCAAAGTGCTTAAGCCGCGATGAGACTTGCGAATATCAATCGGCTCACAATATAAATACACGCGCGGTAAATGGGCAGCAGGTCGCATTGTTGGTTGCATCAGCGCAGGTACTCCAACAATTGCGCCGCAACCGCAGCGTTCATGGCATCGATGCCACCCAGTACAATGCCGTTAGGTAAGGTGATACAAAGCGATGATGCGCTCTCAGACGTTGTTGCCAACTGAGCCACAGCAAATTCTGTTACCAGCAATGCAAAAATGATCCACTTCCAATAACTAAATTGATTTTTGTCGAGCTCGTGAGCACGGCAATAGTGTGCTTGCGAGTCGCCGGTTTGTTGCCAATGTTGAGTATGTGACATATTGAAACTTCGATAAGTAATGACTGACGTCATTATCAAGGCTCAGATTAAATTTGGAATAACGCGGAGTAATGAGCGCTTACTAATGTTTAATTATAGTCATCAATATAATAGCCGTTTATCTACCAGAGCACTTTATTCAGTATTTTTGGTTGACTCAGGGTTAAATGCTAAAGATAATGCGAATTGTTATCATTGCTTTAATTTTTAAGGGAAATATAGACAAATGAGCTTTAACGAAAAACACTATCTGCAGAACACTACATCGAAATACGCATCAACTCCCTGTTTTAATAAATACCAAAATCGATACACTTTAGCTTTAGCTGTCACAGCCGCTCTTTATGGACAAGCGCTTGCAGCGCAAGAAACTAAAGATATACATAAAGACAACCAAGGTATGGAAATTATCGAGGTGAAAAACTCACCTTTTTCAAGTCAAAACCCTACTAGAATACCACTGTCAGCCAAAGAGCTACCACAGTCTGTTACGAGTATTTCGCGCGAACTGATGGATTTAAGCGGCATTACTGACATAAACGATATAATGCTAAATGTACCGGGCGTGAATGTCACAAAATATGACAGTCAACGTCCACTTTACTTTGCTCGAGGCTTTCAAATTACCGACTTCCAAGTAGATGGCATTCCAACTTATAGTGGCTCAACCAATCAAGAATACGACACCTCACTCTATCAACAAGTCGAGGTGATCCGTGGTGCCAATGGCCTATTAAGTGGTGTTGGTTCACCTTCGGCCACGGTTAATATGATACGAAAACGCCCAAAGCAAGAGTTCGACGCGTCTATATCTGCAGGCATTGGCTCATGGGATCGACGCCGTGGTGTTGCTGATATTTCTTTACCCCTAACCGCAGATGGCAGCGTTAGAAGTCGCCTAGTCGTTGCTTATCAAGATTCTGATAGTTATCTTGAGCGTTATCAAGAAGACAAGTTAGCTATGATGGGCATTATTGAAGCCGACATAACCCAAAACACAACAGTATCGCTGGGTTATCAAAACCAAGATAATAATCCTGTTGGCAGTACATGGGGTACCATCCCAATTTTTGCCAGTGATGGTAACGAAGCAAACTTACCCGTTACTACCAGCTATGCGCCTAAGTGGACAAAATGGCAGCGAGAATCATCGACTGTATTTGCTGATATAAACCACCACTTCAATGACTATTGGCAACTACGTGCTGCACTAAACCACACCGAGGGTGAGGTTGAAAGTTTACGTGTTTATGCTTCTGGTCTTCCTGATCGAGACACTGGCGAAGGGGTATTCTTGCGAGGTGCAGTAGGCTCCACTGAGGACACTCGTGACAGCCTAGATTTATACCTGACAGGCAGTTATAACCTATTTGAGCGCGAACATGAACTTATGTTCGGTCTCAACATTAGTCAACATGAATCAACAAGTTTAGGTTACTCTTCGCTATCTGACTGGTCTTATAATATACCAAATGCATGGGATTATAATGGTGAGGCTCCGAAACCCAGCTATGAAACCACAGGGGCATACAGAACAAGCAAAACTGATCAATATGGTTTTTATGCAGCAACACGCTTTCGGGTAACCGACACTTTATCTTTCGTCGGTGGCGCACGGGTTACTTCTTGGGAAACAGGCACCGACAATTATGATACAGACTCTGCATATACCAATACGACTGGTGACTATAAAGTAAGTAACGAAATTACGCCTTATGTAGGTATTGTTTATGATCTGACACCAGCAACCAGCCTTTATACAAGCTACACAGATATTTTTACACCACAAAACTACAAGGATAAAAATAATAACTTGCTTGCACCCGTACTCGGTAGCAACTTAGAAGTAGGTATTAAGAGTGAATTTTATGATGGTCAACTTATGGCAACCTTTGCCATATTTAATACCAAACAAGATAATTACGGTGTACGAGATCTAACCCAACCAGATTATTCATTGCCAGACGGAAGTTCTGCTTATAAAGGTGTTGATGGCACTGAAAGTAAAGGGGTTGAAATTAGTTTAAGTGGCCGTATCAGCAATGAATGGCTGATAAATGCTGGATACACCTATGTTGACACTACTCGAAATGAAAACGACCGCATTTGGACTAACTTGCCAGAACACTCAGTTCAGCTCTCAACGCATTATCAATTCACGGGTACACTAGAAAATTTAAATATTGGTGGTGGCGTTAATTGGCAAAGTGAAATCACTGGGTATGGTGTAAATCACCCGCTAGAAAGTGAAGGAGTAACTTACCAACAAGGTGCTTACATGTTGGTTAATTTATACGCTAACTGGCGCTTTAATAGCTCATGGAATGCAACACTAAGTGCAACAAATATAACTGACGAAAAATATTGGGCTAATATTGATTTTGCCAACTACGGTGAGCCTCAAAATATCGACTTTACAATTAAATGGACGTATTAACTCAATAAACCATATAAATACCACGCGATTTTATAATCGCGTGGTATCAAATAACTAGGGGTTGTTGATCTTTGTAATACATATATCAATCAGCTCACATTGGTAGCCACATTATAGTAAATGCTAAAGCGAGAGGTGGGTGATGATGATTTTACCGACCTAATGCCGTGGAATGTGCAGCTAGACTTCGATTATAACGGAGCGCACTGCTTAAATGCGCGCTACATACCTATCGACTTCACCCCCATTTTGGGCGTTTTTTAGCGCGTCGAGCGCTGAGTATTCACTTTTACATCAATATTTTACTGGTTGAATAACAATAAAATCGCAGGCTTGAGAGCGCCAAACCGACTCACTGGTTGTTATTTTTACGTGTAAATCAGCCTTAAATGAAGTGAAAAAGTGCCTTACCATATAATAATAAAGTGTATTTTTTCACATTTTCATCTCAGACTTTTAGCTGCTAAGACTCTATAAAATAGCCATATTGAGACACGGTGAATCCTTTTTTATGGGCATTAATTGATACATCGGCATATTAAAAAGTGAATTTTTACACTTTTTTATCTCAGACTTTTGATGTGCTAGCGTGTCGTAAATGGCCATATTGAGACACTTTTCACTCGCATTATTCATGATTAAAACTGTCTCAAATGTTAAAATCTCTACTCGAGCGTTTTATTGAGCATTTATGGTCATCTGAAATACAACCAGCAATGTATTATGTTATGGATAGCGGTTTTACCTACAATTCTTACAATGGCTAATGATGGCTCATATTCGAGAGCTATGGTTTCAATGGAAGATATGGAAAGTTTTGTGGAGCATTTAAATTACCAATTCGATCAAGCGGCTAATATGGATTGGTAAATTCGCCTTTCCTGATGAACTTAAAAGCCTACTCTTTACTATGTTTATGCGAATTCAGCTTTACCTCTACTTATTAAAATGACCCTTTTAGAAAGTAGAGCCTGTGATATAATAAATATCGAGTCAACACCATCAGAATTTAAAATTAGAAGACGTAATTTAGGTGGTGATACTGAGCAAAATAAACACAGATAATATGTCCGTGCTTCATTATGTAGGATTGTTCCAAACATACAAACTTAAACTAAGTATGGAGCAAAAGCACAAAGTTACTTTGAGGCATCAAAAAATGCACGAACAAAACAAAGATGAAAATACCGAAGTCACATTTCTCCCTGCAGAGCGTACTTTTGAAGTATTAAGTGCGGAGGCTGCTGGCACTGGTGTAAATGGTATTGAAAAAAATCCTGCTGTTTCATACTTAATGGGCTTAAGGGCTGAAAGTAGCCGGCTAGCCATGAGGTCGTTTTTAAACAACATAGCTAAAATGATGGGCTATCATGATTTAAGAACCTGTCCTTGGGGTATGCTTGAGCGGCACCATGTACAGGCAGTTTTGACCATGCTCACTGATGCGGGAAAAGCACCGGCCACTATAAATAATTACTTGGCGGCAATAAAAGGTGTAGCCGTAGAGGCATGGACACTTAAGCTTATTAGCACCGATACTTACCAACATATCAAGTTAGTTAAGTCGGTTAGAGGGTCAAGAATACCTAAAGGTAGAGCCCTGGCCCCTGCTGAAGTTAAGAAATTATTTTTCACATGTGAAAGTGATAAGTCTGCTATTGGGGTTAGAGATAACGCTATTTTATCTGTTTTAGTCGGGTGCGGATTACGAAGAGCTGAAGTTGTATCCCTTGATTTTTCTCATTATAACCGGCATAACCGCTCGCTAAAAGTGCTAGGTAAAGGTAATAAAGAGCGCATGGCCTACTTGCCAGATGGCGCATTTCAAAGGCTTGAAAGCTGGATTGAGGAAGTGAGAAGTGATATTCCAGGGCCACTATTTAGTCGTGTTCGTAGATACGATGATGTTACCTCAGAGCGCATGACTAGCCAGGCAATTTACCATATTTTAAACAGTAGATCTGTCGAGGCCGGTATAGAAAAGTGTGCCCCGCATGACCTAAGAAGGACATTCGCTTCGTCAATGCTAGAGAACGGCGAAGATCTAATTACAGTTAAAGATGCAATGGGCCATGCAAGCTTAGCAACAACGCAAAAATATGACTTTAGGGGTGATGAACGCCTAAGAGCAGCGAGTAAACGCTTAGATATTTAGGGGGAAGAATGTCACAACAGAACAATTTTGGTGAAGCACTTACATTTTATGCAGATAGGCACCCAGAACCATTAAAGCGCACAGCTATGAACGTTCAGTACACATCTAGTCGGCTTGGCTTGCAGACGTTAAGTATTGAAATGACTACTATTAACTCCCCTGGTGAATCACCAGACTGGGCAAGTAAAACGATAATTCAGTTGACTAAAAGCGAGTTAACCGGGTTGTGCGGCGTGTTATTTGGCTTGAAAAGCGAAGTAAAAGCTTCATTTCATGGCGAGAATAAAAACAAAGGGATGGCAGTTTATAATAATGGTGCACAGGGGGCTGCTGTCACTATTTCAGTCGCTGGCCGACACTTGCACCACTTCTTGTCACCCGATGACAGACTTGAATTAGGTGTTTTTACTTTACGCAGATTGTCGGACGCGTGGAAAGTTACACCTTCGGATACCTTAGCAATATTACGTCAAAATGAGTTGATAAGAAGAACACAGTGAACAGAACACAGTGAACAGAACACAGTGAATAAGTGTGATTACCAAGGGATTTTGTCGGTCTAATTTTTTTAGGTTTTGATCAAATCTGACAGTCGCAAATGCCACCAAGGCCGTCATTCAGAGTCTAGGGGAATTTATAGTTTTATATCTGTTACCTTGCTAACTATTTATACTTCAAGCAAACTGGTACCAACATAGATATTTATAATCTTGAGTGATGTGATACTTCATCATTGAAAGGAATCAGTTAAATGGTAGCAGATAATACAATCAAATTTCTCTCTTCAGATGTACCCAAAAAAAATACTACAGGTTATCGTGATTGTCTTGATATTGATTTAAACAATGAAGATGAAAATGATGAATTAAAGTTTTTTTTCCGTTTTGTTAATAAAATTCTAGATATTGATAACTTAGTTATATTGTAAGCGCGTAATTAGCCCCACATACCAATGTTAATGGCACCTATGCATAATTTACTCAGCATATTAACCTGAGGTAATTATGAATAAACAGCAAAAAATAAAACACTGGCAAGGCATTTTTGAGCAGCAAAAATCGAGTGGTTTAGCCACCATTCAATTTTGTCGTGATAACAACATTAACGCATCGACTTTCTATGTTTGGCGTAAACGCCTTTCTGACGAAACGGTAAGGGTTAAAAAGCAACAGGTGATCCCGTTTGTTATTCATGAGCAAGCCTTTACGCAACCTTCAATCATTAAACTCACCACACCAAACGGCTATCAAATAGACTTCGAGTCGACATTAGCTAACCAAACGCTAGCCAAATTATTGAGCGTACTGTGACACCTTGCACACACCAAGTTTACTTGGTCACGGGGTTCACCGACATGCGCAAATCAATCAATGGCCTAAGTATTATTGTCAGCGATACCCTATCTCTCGATCCTTTAAGCCAAGCGTGGTTCGTTTTTTGTAATAAACAACGCGATAAATTAAAGATTTTATTTTGGGATACCAACGGTTTTTGGCTCTATTATCGTCGTTTAGAACAAGGACGATTTCAGTGGCCAAAACAGACTAATGAACACACGGCTATGGGCATCGAGCAACGCCAATTACAGTGGTTGCTATCAGGGTTACCGGTCAGTAATCAAACACGGCACCCGACTTTATCGGGGTTATCGGTGATGTAAATTAATCAGATCGTTTTTTTTACTTGAACGATCTTTCCCAT